>DASTMQ010000593.1:0-18043 GCA_035714005.1 Hyphomicrobiaceae bacterium | reverse complement strand
GTCGCTGACCAGCGTCGAGGCGGTGGTCAATCTGGGCGGTGGCACGGACACGGTGACCTACGCCGGTTCGACTTCCCCAGTGTCGGTGAACCTGGCGGCGGGGTCAGCCTCAGGCTTTAGTTCCATCACCGGTGTCGAGAGTGTCACCGGTGGTTCGGGCAACGACACGCTGATCGGCAATTCCGCCGCCAATACCCTTAGCGGTGGTGCCGGTAACGACAGCCTGACGGGTACGGGCAACGACGCCCTGATCGGCGGCGCTGGCGACGATACCTACAATGCGGTCTCTGGCGATACCATCACCGAGGCCGCGGGCGCGGGTATCGACACCGTGTTCACCTCGAGCGCCGTCTTCACGCTCGCCAACAACGTCGATAACCTCACTTACACGGGCGCGGGTGGCTTCACCGGCACTGGTAATGCGCAGGACAACGTCATCACCGGTGGCGACGGCAGCGACATCCTCAGCGGCGCCGGCGGCAACGACCAATTGTTCGGTGGTGCGAGCGACGACAACTTGAGTGGCGGCGCCGGCAACGACATCCTGACCGGCGGCGCCGGCAACGACATCATGGATGGTGGTGCCGGCACCGATACCTTCATCTTCGGACCGGGCTTTGGTGCCGACATCATCAACAACTTCGATGCCAATCTAACGGGAGGTCAGGATCTCCTGGATATCTCGGGGCTTGGCATCACCGCGGACAATTTCGCCACCAGCGTGGTGATCGCCGACCTAGGCGCCAACATGCAAGTCACCATTGACGGCAATACCATCACGCTGGTGGGGGTCAATGGGGTCGGCGCCAATACCATTACAATCCAAGATTTTCTGCTAGCTTGAGCCTTCGGGCGGCCCGGCTGAACCGGGCCACCCCGATTTGGTGATGCCTCGAAGATGACGTGACTTCGCACCGGCACCCAGTTCTATCCGCCGGGGACCCGACGACCCGCGACGATCCGGAGTTGCACCGTAGCGCTCACCGGCAACGACACAGCGAGCGGGCGAGGCGGGCAACGCCAACTTCCTCGATGCTTCGACCTGCGACGGCGGCGCCCACCGCCCGCGCTTGAGCAACCTGCGCGCTCCGTGGGACAATGCCCTGAGCACAACCTCCAGCGGAGCGGGCTTGGCGATAGCCAAATGGAGCTGCCACGAGCTTCCCTTCGGAGTGATGACCCGGGTCGATATCTGTGCGTTGGCACCCTTGGCACGCGGGACCTGCCCGATCTTTCCGCCTAACACTCCAGCGATGTTGTTCGGCAGTAAGACTTGCCACGATCAAGGGCAACGGTTCAGTTTGGTGGGGCAACGGCGGAACGGTAGGCGCTTCCTACAGCAGGTCTGGTACGTGCGCGGCCCCTGCCAGAGGCACGCCCAAGCAGGGTCACTCAAAGACGTTGCCGTTTTGGCCCGAAGTGGGGCGTCGCGCGGCTGCCCAAGCGCTTGCGCCGGGAGCCACCTATCGGCGCGCCAGGGTCCGGCGCGCCGATCGCTCTAACGATCGCTGCCTGTTGCCCTTTTGTGGGGCAAACTTTAGGGCAATTGACGGTGACTTACCGTCGATGTTCAAGACCCTACCAGTCCCCTAAGGTGCCCGGATGATCACCGCGAGCCTTATGCGCTTTTGTCTGCCGCCCGTCGTGCAATCGCTGTCGCGATGGCAGGGTGTCAATTTCCTGCACAAAATCGCCGCAGCGGTCTCCCTTGTGCTGCTAATCGGAACGGTGTTTGTCGCTGCCATGATTGCGCGGCATGCGGGCGAAGCGATCAAGGACCGCTATGGCGCCGAGGTTGCCCTTTATACCGATAGTTTCGTGGCGCCCCTTGTTCAGGAACTCGCGACCCGATCCACGATTTCGGAGGGCACGAAAAAAGAGCTGGATAACCTGTTTTCGCCGACGGTCATCGGCAGACCGATCGTCGGATTCCGGATTTGGGCCGACAATCAGATTATCTATAGCAACAGCCAACGCATGATTGGCGAGCGATTTCCGGGTTCGCCCTCGAGAACGCGCGCCTGGCGCGGTGGCGTGTCCGCTGAATTGAACGAGCTCGACGGCGACGACGATGTACAAATACGCGCGCTTGGCGTCCCTATTCTCGAGGTTTATGCGCCGCTGCGTCAAATCGGTACTGGCCGGATCATCGCCCTTGCCGAAACCTACGAAATCGCCAACGACCTTGCCGAGGACGTGACGTCGGCGCAGGCGTCGATTTGGCTGATTTTTGCAAGCAGCGCGGCCCTTATCATATTCTTGCTGTTCGTGCTGGCGGGCCGCGGTGCCAGCGAGCTCGGCCGGCTCGGCCGCGAAAAGGACGAAGTGAGGGAGCGGGTCGGCAGCGCCAACCGGCGGGTATCGGAAATGAACGAGCTGCATATGCAGCAGGTCGGCTCGGAGCTCTACCGAGGGCCAGCCCAGCTGGTGGGGGTGGCGTTGCTGAAGCTCGACTCGCTACCGCCGTCCCCGACGGACGCAGCCGCGCAGGCCAGGAGTGGAGACGTTGAGGTCATCCGCTCCGCCCTTACCCAGGCGCTGGAGGAAATCCGCAACCTGTCGAAAAGCCTGGTCCCCTCCAGCGTTTATGAACGCTCCTTGGCGGAAACGATCGGCACTGCCGTGCGCCGTCATGAGCGCCACACGGACACGGCCGTGCTGCTCGAGATCACAGCTTTACCCGCGCAAATTCCATTTTCTGTCAGAACTTGCGCGTACGGGTTTGTGCGCGAGGCTCTGGAGAAGGGTTGCGCCGGGACGGATGCCAACGCCGTACGTGTCGAATGTTGCGACGATCTCCTGGCGGTGCAAGTCACGGCCACAATCGGTGCCGAGCAAGTCCCTCCATCCCACAACCAGCAATGGTTGCGGACCTGCAAGGACAGAGTGGAGTCGATCGGCGGCGAGCTCCTGGTCAAAGCCATGCCGGGCGCCGTCTCCTACACCGCGAAATTCAACATTCATGAGCTGGAGGTTATGCCTTGACCGATCGCATCCGTGTGGGCCTGCTCGACAACCACCCGCTGTTTCGAACCGGCACCAAGGACGCCTTTGCCGGCAGCAAGTTCACCATTGTTGTCGAAGGCGAGCCGACCGATGAGACCCGCCAGCTCGTGCTCAAGCGCAAGCCCGATATCGTGCTGATGGACATTCATGCCGAGGGAGACGGCATCAAGCTGGCGGAGCAGTTCCTGAAGACTTTGCCCTCCGCCAAGGTCGTAATCCTGACCGCGTCGAGCAATGAGGATGACATCGCCGAGACCCTGCGCATCGGCGTGCACGGATACATCCTCAAAGGCGTGCGCGCAGCTGAGCTCAGGAGTGCGCTCGAGACCATTCACGGCGGCCAGCCCTACATCACACCCGCGCTCGCAACACGCTTGGTCTTGCGCCAAAACGGCCCAGGCAAGGACACGCGCGTGGCCTTCACGCCGCGCGACAAGCAGGTGCTGGGGCACCTTGTCGAGGGCCTCACCAACGAGGAGATTGCGTTGCGCCTTGGCCTCAACACGCGGACCATCAAGCATTATTTGACGGGCGTGTTCCGCAAGCTGCGGGTGCGCAATCGCGTTGAGGCCGTCCTGCGCGCCAAGGCTATGGGGATTGGAAGTTGAGATCGCGGCAACTTGCCAGCTACGCCAAGCGCTGGGCGCGATTAACCGCATCGAGCTATTGCCACGGCATCTTGCGGATAGGCTTGCAGCGCGCCGTCGCTTGCGCGCCCCTTGCGTCGTCCATCGCAGCCGCTCCGGGCCGGTTCCCTCGCGCAATCTAGGGAGCGGCGCCGCGCCTTCAGTCGAAGGTTGCCAGATTCGGCCGAGACTCCGCTCTCGAAACTCGTGCTACGAGCGGATAGAATTCTCGGACAACCCGAGTGTTGTTGGGATCAGTACTTTGAGGAGGCAGCCCGTGCGAGCGCGCGACCGGAATTGCGACGATGTCGACCCAAAATGCAAAAGACGCGCTTGCCGCCGGCGCCAACTTTTTATCCCTGCCCTCCTGTCAGTGCTGTTCGGTTGGGCGACTGCCGCCGTTGCGGCCGAGACGATCAATGCCTATTCGATCTGGCCGGAAAATTGGGCGCGACCGATGTTGGGGGAGTTCGAAACCGCCACCGGCATCAAGGTGAACTTTCTGCGCTTCTCGTCCGGCGAGGCCCTGGCCCGTGTCATCGCCGAGAAGAACAATCCCAAGGTCGACGTGCTGTTCGGCGGCCCCGTCGAGACCTTTGCCGCCGGCATCAAAGAGGGAGTTTTCGAACCCTACCAGCCGCCCGCTGTCGCTGCCTTACCGGCTCGGTTCAAGGAGGCCAGCGGCTATTGGACGGCCATCGCCGACGATCCGCTGGTGTTCATGACCAATCAGAAATTCCTGACCGAGAACAAGCTCTCGGCGCCCGCGTCCTGGGACGACTTGCTCAGTCCAGCCTACAAAGGCATGTTGCAGATGGCGGACGCACGCACGTCCGGCACCGCGGTCACGCGCATTTTCTCCGTGCTCGAGGTCAATGGCCGCGACGAGGAGAAAGCCTTTGCCTACCTCAAGAAGCTCCGTGCCAACGTGCAACTTTATACCAAGAGCGGCGGCGGCGGCACGCTGCCGGTCGGCTTAGGCCAAGCGGCAGGTGGGATCTTCTTCATCGTCGATGCTCTCGACACCAAGGCCAAGGGCTACGATGTCGCCATCAGCTTCCCGAAAGAAGGAATTGGGACATCGGCCGAGGCCATTGCCCTCATCAAGGGCGCCAAGAACGCCGACGCCGGCAAGAAGCTGATCGACTGGGCCACAAGTCCCGCCATGCAGGGCCTCTTTGCCAAACACAAAATCAATTTCGTGCCGGCTCATCCTGACGTGAAGACAGAGGCGAGCCTTGCGGAGGTGCTCAAAGGGGCGAACATCTTCGCCATCGATGACGCCTACGCCGGGGCAAACCGCAAGCGAATCGTCGAGCGCTGGGTGGCGGAGGTCCTGCCCTGAAGAGCATGGCCATGTACGGAGCCGGCCAATGGCAACCCTCCACAGCCACCACATGCCGGCACCAACCCCTCGCCCATGCTTGGTCGATCCCGCCCGCGGGCTGACGCTTGTCGCCCTCTGGCTGCTCCTGGCACTGTTCGTCATCTACCCGTTGCTGATGATGCTCTCGGCCGCCTTCTTAGAAGACGGCCGCCCCACAATTGCTCCGCTCCTCGCCATTCTTGCCAAGCCCGGCCACCGCAGCGCGTTCCTCAATAGCCTCCTGCTTGGCTTGCTGGTGGGTCTCCTTGGTACGGCGCTCGGCTTTCTGTTCGCCGTCACGGTATCGCGCGCGCACTTGCGTCCGGCATGGACCCGCCTGATCGATGCGGCGACCCTGCTACCGTTGATATCTCCACCGTTCACCACCTCCATCTCTTTCATCTTTTCGTTCGGGCCGCGCGGCCTTATCACCTATGACCTACTGGGGATCAAAGGTGCCAACGTTTATGGCCTCACCAGCACGCTGGCGGCCGAGGTTCTGACCTACTTCCCGATCGCCTATCTGACGCTGCGGCCGGTCTTGTCCGGCATCAGCGGCAATCTCGAGGAAATGGCCTTCAGCCTCGGGAGCAGGCGGCTCAATGTTTTCCGCACCGTGACGCTGCCTCTTGCCGTTCCGGGCCTGGCTAACGCCTTTCTCCTCCTGTTTGCGGCCTCGCTCGCCGACTTCGCGACGCCGCTGATCCTGGCCGGCAATGCCTTCCCGGTCCTGCCGACCGAGGCCTACCTGCAGATTACTGGTTTGTTCGATTTGAAAGGCGGCGCGATCCTCTCCGTGCTGCTGCTCCTTCCAGCCGCGATCGTATACCTCCTCCAACGCAGCTGGGTTGCGCGCGGGCACTACGTCACCATCACCGGCAAGGCTGGCCCGCAGTCCTCCATTCGCAGCGTCACACCGGCTGCGCGGCTTATGCTTGTGGTTTCGTGCGCTGCCGTCGCCCTCTTCATCCTCTATCTTTACGGCCTCCTCGTCTTCGCCTCGGTGGTTGCGGCCTTCGGGGCGGACCACTCTTGGACGCTGCGACACTACCAAGTCATCTTCACAGAAGGCCGCAAGGCCATCATCGACACGCTTATCATCGCCCTGTTGGGCATGCCGCTTGGCGGTCTCTACGGCGTCTTGGTCGGCTATCTGGTGGCGCGTGGCCAAGGTGTCGGGCGATACGCGATGGAGGTCGTCTCCATGGTCAATTATGCGCTGCCCGGCACCATCGTCGGCATCGCCTACCTCATCGCGTTCAATGACCCACCCATCGCCCTGACCGGAACCGCTGTCATCATTGTGGCCTGCTACGTTTTCCGCTACAGCCCAGCCGGGATCCGCACCACCGTCGCGCTGCTACAGCAGATCGACAAAGGCCTGGAAGAGGCTTCAAGCAGCCTTGGCGCTCGCAGCAGCACCACCTTTCGCCGCGTCACCTTTCCGCTGGTAATGCCGGCCTTCCTTGCAGGTGTCGGCGTCGTGTTCGTCCGCTCAATGACCGCGATCAGCGCCACGATCTTTCTGGTGTCGATCGGCTGGACCTTGATCACGGTGCGCATCCTCGAAAACATGACCGAACTCTCGCTCGGACCGGCGGCGGCCTTTTCCGTGCTTGTCATCGTCGCGGTCATGGCGGTCATGGCTGTGCTTAACGCGATCCTTCGCCGCCTGCCGACCGCAACAGGCGAGCAGATGCAATGGGGCGTGGGTGGAGGTTAAAGTGATCGCCGCATCCGCTCACCCCCGACGTTGCGTGGGCTGTTGTCAATGAACCCCGTTGTCATACGGCTCGATCGCGTTTCCGCGCAATTTAAGCATCGCGTCAAGGGCGCGGTTGCCGCCGTGCACGACGTCTCGTTCGAGGTACGGCCAGGGGAGCTGCTTACGTTGCTCGGACCCTCCGGTTGCGGCAAGACTACGACCTTGCGGATGATCGCCGGCTTTCAGGTGCCGGCAGCGGGACGCATCTACATCGGCGACCGAGATGTCACCGGCAGCGAGGCAAACGACCGGGGCATCGGCTTTGTTTTTCAGAACTACGCCCTCTTCCCGCATCTCACCGTGTTTGAGAACGTGGCCTATGGCCTCCGGGTGCAGCACCGGGTTACTGCCGAGATCACCCGCATGGTGGCTGAGGTACTTTCGCTGGTTGGGCTTGCCGGCTACGAACCGCAAATGCCGCATCAGCTCTCGGGTGGCGAGCAGCAGCGCGTGGCGCTGGCGCGCGCCATCGTCATCCGTCCCGCCGTCTTACTGTTTGATGAGCCGCTATCCAATCTGGATGCCAAGCTGAGGCTGCAGATGCGCGGAGAGATCCGATCGCTGCAAAAGAAGCTGGGCGTCACCAGCGTTTATGTGACCCACGATCAGGAAGAGGCAATGGCGATCTCCGACCGCATTGCCGTGATGAACAAGGGTGAGATCGCGCAGATCGGGGATGCCGAGGAGCTCTACCGCCGTCCGGCGTCGCTGTTCGTTGCGCGCTTCATCGGCCAGGCCAATCTCATCAAGGCTCAAATCGCGCGTATCGCCGACGCAGGGGTCGAGCTCGACATCGCCGGGCATCGCCACAACCTAGTGGCGACCGAGGCCGTTGGGCTTGAGCGGGGGCAGGCGGTGACGGCGGTGGTCAGGCCCGAGGCCCTCATGATTGTCGCGCCCGGCAAGCTCGCCGGGGGTCTTGCCGGGGTCATAACCTCATGTACCTACCTTGGCGACAAATGCGAATACACGGTCGACTTTGGCGGAACACCCATCCACGTAACCAAGCCCAACCCTCAGCCGGGCGACCGCCTTGCTCCGGGAATGCAGGTGGCCGTGCAGTTGCCGCCGGCGGGAGTGCAACTGCTGCCCGAGGAGCGCAAATGACGGCAATCCTCCTGCGCCGACTGGTCGGCCTGTCGCTCATTTTGGCGATGCTGGCTGCCGGCAATTTCGTCAGCGCGCAGGAGAAAGTCCATGGCGCCGATTCCCTATTTGTGGCGCCGACCGTCAAGGTCGGCTGGGTGGTCCAGAAGGGTGAAAGCGAAGAGTCGACCTTTGTCGTCCTGCGGGTGGTCAACCGGGCCGGTCAATACAGGCAGGTCCGCCTCGACGGCGTCGACCCCTTCAGCAACACGCGAAAAGTGCTGGTCCCTGCGCAGGCGCTGGGCGAAAATGTCGATCTTTCCGTGCCGCGCTCAGGCTTCGCCGAATTCCCCAGCTGCGAGATTCATCTTTACCGGAGCGAAGCAACCTCTGTCGAAATGGAACCGGCCCTGACCATCTATTACCTGGGAGTTCCGGATACGGTGCCCGAGTTCGCAAGAGCGCGGGACGCGCAGGCTTATCTCGCCATGACGCTTGGGCAATAGCATAAAAGCGGCGCGGCAACGAGCCCAACCGCCTCGTAGCCAAGCAAATAGCGATGTCCGCCCGGGCTAACGGACTGATTTAAGCGGCAGCCATTTGTCTCGCACGCAAATCAGGTCGCATTCTGCCGATTGCCCTACACAATCCTTGAGGCCGTGCCAGGTCGGCCGGCCGTGTGGGGTGATGGGTGAGGGGGGCTGGCGGTGGGCATGCGGGGCGGTCGCAAAGTCTCCGGCAGGATCAACCGTGGCCCGTGCTCAGGGCTGCCAGCTCCCGACTTCGCGGGTTTTTCCGTGCTTCTTTGTAACGGCATCGCCGCGGCCATCGGCATGCTGGGGCGGCGGCCGACCAATGGCTTGGGTCTGGTTTTACAGGGTCGTCCCATTGTCGGTGTACATCGCCGGCTTGAGGGGCTGCCCCGTCGCGCGCAGGGCTCTCATGCATCGCTCCCAAGCCCGCCGCCAATCTTGACAGCGCGAAAGGGTGGGGTGTTAAGTGTCGTGGTCGTGACACGCGAGCCGTCCTCGGAGCCATGATGACGTGACGGTGACCACGACGACTTACGGGAGGATGAGATGTTGCGCAGAGCCCTCGGCGGTATCGCCGCAATCGCCATCAGTAGTTGCTTCGCGTTCGCGTCCCAGGCGCAGGACATCAAACTTTATGCCTTCAGTTCCGGTGCCCTCACCATCGGTAAGGGTATTCTGCAGAACCTGGGTCCCATCGACCCGCCCATTCAGGTGCCGGTCGGCTTCTATGTGATCAAGCATCCCAAGGGCAATGTGGTCTTCGATACCGGCAACAACGACAAGATCATCAAGGACCCAAGCTATTGGGGCGCCTCGTTCAACGCCTTGAAGCCCGTCAACACGCCCGACGTCGCGATCGACACCCAGCTTGAGAAAATCGGCCTCAAGCCCGACGACATCAAATATGTGGTGGTCAGCCACTTGCATCTGGACCATGGCGGCAACGTCGGCAAGTTTCCCAACTCGACCCTGGTCGTGCAGCGGGATGAGATCGTCAACGCCTTCTGGCCAAGGCCCGGCACCGGCGGCCCCTACATGATCGGCGACGTCATGCCGCTAAGATCGCCCAACACCGATATGCCCAACGCCGTCAAGATGTTGCAACTCGAGGGTGACCTCGACTTGTTTGGCGATGGCACGCTGGTGGTCAAGCGCTGGGTGGCGCACACGCCCGGCAGCCAAATGATGACCGTCCGCTTGAAGAATACCGGTCTCATCATCTTGACGGGTGACAACGTCTACTTCCGTGAGAACGTGGAAAAGAGCCTGCCGCCCAACATCGTCTTGGCCTACAACCCCGGTGGGTTCCTCACCGCCTATGAGTGGATCCGCACCATGATGGCGACGGAAAAGGCCGATTTCTTCACGGCCCACGATCCGGATGCCTACAAGGCCATGAAGAAGCCGCCGGCATTCTACGATTGATCGCCCGGGACATTGATCGACCGGGACATTGATTGATCGGGGCCAGGAGCTCGAACAGGTTGGCCCCTCAGGATAACCGCGACCAGGCAGCGAGGCCGCATCGGCCTCGCTGTTGTGCTTGATCGAACTTGAGTCGTAGATGGCCGTCCTTTCGCTCGATGGGCTGAGCAAGCGCTTTGGCGCCCGGCTGGCGGTCGATGCGGTTTCCTTCGACGTTGCGGAGCGCGAGGTGTTCGGCCTGCTCGGCCCCAACGGCTCGGGCAAAAGCACGATTTTGAGACTGGTGACCGGCTACCTGCGTCCGAGCGCGGGGCGTGCGCTCCTGGCCGGCATCGATGTCGTACGCGACGGCCCCGCCGCGCGCCGCCGCCTCGGCTATGTGCCGGAGAGCGCCCCGCTTTACGGGCACATGCGCGTTAACGAGTTTCTTGGCTTTATGGGCCGGCTGCGCGGCTTGAGCGGCGCGGGGCTCGCGCGTGCGGTCGACGCTGCGGTCGACCGGCTGGCCCTGCGGCCGGTGCGTGCCGTCATCATCGAGCGCCTGTCGCACGGCTATCGGCAGCGCGTGTCACTCGCCCAGGCGGTGCTGCACGAGCCCGAGCTCCTGGTCCTGGACGAGCCGAGCAATGGCCTCGACCCGCGGCAGATCATCGAGCTGCGCGGACTGCTGCGGCAGCTGGCGCAAAACTGCGCCGTGCTGGTGACGTCGCATATTCTGAGCGAGATCGAGCGCACCGCCGATCGCGTCGCCATCCTGCTTGACGGACGGCTGTTGACGGTCGAGGCGACCGGTCGCGAAACGGCGGCGGTGCCCCAGCCATCGCGGCTCGAGGCGCTGTTCCTCGAGCTCACGCACGCAAAGGCGATGTAATGCGGGTGCCAACGCTAGCCGCCAAGGAGTTACATGCCCTTTTCACCTCGCCGATCGCCTATGCGGTGATTGCGGTGTTCATGGTTTTGAGCGGCTACACCTTTACCGTCACGCTCTTTGTCAGCAAGCAGGCCACGCTGGTGCACATTTTCTTTCAGGCGGCGGTGCAACTGATCCTGCTCGTACCCCTGATCACCATGCGCCAGTTCGCCGAGGAGCGCCGCAGCGGCACCCTCGAGCTGTTGCTGACGGCGCCGTTGCAAGAAATCGAAATCGTGGTTGCGAAGTTCATCGCCTGCATGGTGGTGGTGGGGGCGATGACCGGCCTGACCCTGGTCTATGCGGTGGTGCTCGCCGTCTATGGCGAGCCGGACTGGGGTCCGATCTACAGTGGCTATCTCGGTCTCATCCTGTTCGGCGCGGCCCTCATCGCCATCGGCCTGATGATCTCGGCCTTGACCGCCAATCAGATCGTCGCCGCCGTGGTGTCGCTCGGGCTGTTCGGCATCCTCTGGGCGATCGACACGCTGGCCTCTTTGCTGCCGCACCCGTTTGAGAACTGGCTGCTCGGCATATCGCTGTTGGCGCATTTCACGCCGTTTGCGGTCGGCGCCATGTATTTGTCCGACTTGGGTTTCTTCCTGACCGTGGTGTTGCTCGGGCTGTTCTTGACGGTCCGGGCCCTGGCGCGGAGCTGAACCATGGGGGAGCATGCGGTCGAGCTGGCACCGCTGGCCTGGTCGGTCGGCTGGTTGCTCGCCGTGCTGGCGCTGTTCGCGGTCGGGCTGCGCCTGCCGCTGGAGACGCGGCTTGTGGGTTTGTCGGCCTGGCTCTACGCCTTTGCCGCGGTGGCCGCGGGCGTTGGCGTGTGGGTGCTGGCCAACGTCGCAATCGTCCTCAACGACACCCACATCGATGTGACGCGCGAAAAGGTCTACACGCCGTCGGCCAACGCCCTGGCGGTCGTCGACGAGCTGAAAACGCCGGTGCGCATCACCTATTTTTATCGTTCCGAGGATCCGGCCGCCCGGCGCGCCAGCGACATCTTGGAGGTGATGGGGCGGCGCAATCCGCTGCTGACAATCACGACCGTCGACCCCGACAAACGGCCTGAGGTCGCGCGCCGCGAGGGCATTCGCCTCTACAACGCCGCCATCATCGAGGCTGGCGGCCGACGGATTTTGATCCAGGGCACCGATGAGGCTGAAATCGCCATCGGCATCCAGCGCGTGCTGCGCACGCGCGCCCTCACGGTGTGCTTTCTCGAGGGCCATGGCGAACTCCCCATGGACAACTTTGAGTTCCACACCCACCTCGAGGGTGGCAGCGATCACAGCCACGGCGATGCCTCCTCGCAGATCATCGAGACCAGCGGGCACGGCGTCGGTCGGCTGCGCCGGGCCTTGGAAGCGCAAGGTTACGCGACGGCCAAACTGATCCTTGCCACCAGTGGCGCCGTTCCCGGCGACTGCACGGTGCTCCTTGCCGCCAATCCGCGCACGACCTTCCTGCCGGCGGAAAGCGCGGCCTTGCGCGCCTATCTGAGCGCCGGCGGCAGCGCGCTCCTGCTGTTCGACCTCGGCTTTGTGCCCGAGCCGGGGCTGGCGCGGCTGCTCGCCGACCTTGGCGGCCGCCTCGAGCAGCAGGTCGTGGTCGACCCGCTCAGCCACTACCAGACCGATGCCGAAATGGTGGCCGTGACGGGCTACGATCCCCACCCGATCACGCGCACCGTGTCGCTCACGTTTTTTCCGGGCATCCGGCCCTTGAGTTTAACCCAACCGGCCGCGGGCGTGTTGGCGACGCCGATCCTCAAAAGCAGCCGCGACAGCTACGCGCGGCCGGTAGAAGCGGCCGCGAGCCGTCGCATCGAGGAGACGCCGCGCAGCCACGGTTCCGTCCCGGCCAGCCCGAGCCCGGTCGGAGCCGTGGCCGATGTCGCCCCGCGCGTCCTCGGTATTGCGGTTGAGGGCACACTGGCCGCGGGCGCGCCGCCCTTTCGCGCCGTGGTGATCGGGGACGGCGACTTTGCCAGCAATTCCTTCCTGCCCTACATGGCCAACGGCGACCTGGCGCTGGCGGCCGTGCGCTGGCTTGCCCGCGAGGAGTACCGCACCGCCGTCAGGACCCGCATTCCCGTGCCGCCCATGATCCTGCTCACGGCGGCCCAGAGCCGGGCCATCTTTACTTCGATCGTCATCGTGCTGCCCTTGAGCGTCATCGCCGTCGCGGGCCTTGTGTGGTGGTGGCGCCGATGAAAGCAGTTGGGCTATCTCGCCTGCTGACCCCCGTCCTGGCCGCGTTGGCGCTCGCCTATCTCGCGGTTATGGTGGTCAACGGCGCGCTGCCAAGGCAGCGCCAACTCGTGAAATTCGAAGCCAAGGGCGTGTTGCGCATCGAGCCCGAGCTGGTGCGCTTTGTCACGCTGAGCCGCGGCGGCCGCCAGGCCCAATTGCTGCGCAGCGCCGAGGGAGGCTGGACGCTGGAGCGGGGGGGCGCGGTCGGGCCTGAGGTGGCGAGGCACCTTGAGACCGCCGTGAAAATGCTGCACCGGTCACCGCCGGTGCGCGAGATCGCGCCGGAGGAGCTGGCGGGCGTCGACACGGGCCCATTCGGTCTAGGAGACCCCTCGCTCCTGGCCGCGCTTGCGGGCCCCGGCGGTCCCGTGCTGAGCGTGCGCTTTGGCGCGCACAATCCCGAGGGCTTTTTGCAGTACATGGCCATTGAGGGCGACCCCAAGCTCTATTTGATGTCACGCTTTATCGGTGCCGAATGGCTGGCGGCATTCGACGGCATGGAGGTCCGCTAATGTGGGGGAGCAAGCCCGCAGCACGGGCGGGGCTGCGCACACTTTTGCCCTTGGTGCTGAGCTGGGTGCTGAGCTGGGCGCTGATCTGCCTGATCGGCCCCGCTGCCGTCGCGCACAAGGCGGGCACGACCGGGTATGCCACAATCTCGGTTGCGGGCCAGACCGTGCGCTATGCCGTCACCTTGCCCGAGGAAGGGGTGCTTCCCAACGCCTCTCAGCAAGACTTGCGCAATTTGGCGGCGGCGATGGCACGGCATTTCCTGGTTACGGCCGACGGGGCGGCGTGCGCCGGTGTACCGGGCGAGGTTCGCGGTTCGGCACCGGGACGCGCCAACATCGAGGTCGTCGTGCTCTATGCCTGCAGCGCGCCGATCGGCACGCTGAAACTGCGTGACGACACCAGCGCCGTGCTCGGCGTCGATCACCACACCATCGCCGACATCCAATGGCCCGGGGGCGCCAAGCAGGTGGTGTTCGAGGCCGCTGAGCGCGAGGCGGAGATTGCCATTGCCGCGGGTGCGGGGCAGGGCGGAGAGCGCAGCACGTTCGTTACCTATTTCGGCATCGGCGTTGAGCACATCCTGCTCGGTTTCGACCATGTGTTGTTCATTATCGCTCTTATTCTGCCCGGCGGCCGTCTGTTGTCGCTTGCCGCCATGGTCACCGCCTTCACGGTGGCGCACAGCCTTACGCTGGCGCTGTCGGTGCTCGGCATCGCCACCCTGCCGAGCCAGATCGTCGAGCCCGTCATCGCCCTGTCGATCGCCTACGTCGCCTTCGAGAACCTCACCATGAAGCGGGCGCTGTCGCGGCGTTGGGCGGTCAGCTTCCTGTTTGGACTTGTGCACGGATTTGGCTTTGCCGGCGCCCTCGCCGAGGTTGGCCTGCCGGCGAGCGGGCTCGCCTCGGCGCTGATTGGCTTTAACCTCGGCGTCGAAGCCGGCCAGCTGCTGATCGTCGCCGTGCTGCTGCCCATTCTTATTTGGTTACAAAGGTTTGCGTGGGAGCAGCGGCTGGCACAGGTCTCCTCGGGTGCCATCATGGCCGTCGGTCTCGTGCTGCTGGCCGAGCGGGCGCTGATCGGCAACATGTAACGGCCCGGGCGCAACCGCGAGGCTTTGGGGGCATGGCAGTCATGACCCCGCCTTGCTGGCGCGTTATGCTGGCAGCGTTCTAGAGAATCGGCAGGCGCCGTCGTGGGGTTCTCGGAGGCTGGCCCATGGACACGTCCAGGAAAGCAGTCGCCGCGCTGGCGCTCAACCGCTTCGGCTTGGGTCCCCGCCTCGGGTCCATCGCCGCCATCGCCGACGATCCGCGCGGTGCCCTGCTGGCCGAACTCGACCGGCCGCGCGCGGGCGAGCTGGCGGCGGTGGGCTTGCCCTCGAGCGCGCAAGCCTTCCGGACGGTCGCCGATGCCAATGCCGAGCGGCGCGCGCGACAGATCAGCATGGCCAAGGCGGAGGAGGCCAAGGGCCAGGTCGAGCCCTCGATGCGCGAGGCTGGGGACGGCGCCGGGACGGCGAAAATGGCGGCCGAGGCGGTGCCCAATCCGGGGCGGCAAATCTATTTGAACGAGGCCAAGGCCCGAATCGACGCCGCGCTCGCAAGCGAGATCGGCTTTGCGGAACGTTTGGTCTGGTTCTGGTCCAATCATTTTTGCGTCTCGGCCGACAAAATCCAAAGCATGTCCGGCGCCTATGAGCGCGAGGCCGTACGTCCTCACATCCTCGGCCGCTTCCAGCACATGCTGGAGGCCGTCGAAGGCCATCCGGCGATGCTGTTCTATCTGGACAACACGGCCTCGATCGGTCCCAACTCCGTTGCCGGCATCAACCGCACGCGCGGCCTCAACGAGAACCTCGCGCGCGAAATCCTGGAATTGCATACGCTCGGTGTGCGCAGCGTCTATACGCAGGAGGACATTGTTCGCTTTGCCAACGTGTTGACGGGCTGGACGCTGGTGCCGGCGGCCGACAACCCCGATCACGGTGGCGAGTTCGCCTTCAATCGCCGCCTGCACGAGCCGGGCGCGCAAAGCATCCTTGACAAGGTCTATGCGGAGGGCGGCATCGAGCAGGGCAAAGCCGTGCTGCACGATCTCGCCCACCATCCAGCGACCGCCAAGCACGTCGCCGCCAAGCTCGCCCGTCACTTTATCGCCGACGAGCCAGCCCCGGCGCTGGTCGAGAGCCTGGCGCAGACCTTCCAGGCAACGGCCGGTGATTTGAAGGAGGTCGGCAAGGCCCTGGTGACGTCGGAGGAGGCGTGGAGCTTGCCGCCGGGCAAGCTCAAACGCCCAAGCGAATGGATCACCGCGATGGTGCGCGCGGCCGGCACGACCGCCGACCCTCGGCGCTTTACGGCGGGGCAGGCGACCCTGGGGGAACCGCTGTGGCGTCCACCCTCGCCCAAAGGCTACGCCGACGACGAGGCGAGCTGGATCGACGGCATGGGCCAGCGCCTGGACATCGCCAACACCTACGCGGAGCGCGTGGCCAGCGCGGTCGATCCCCGTTTCATCATCGACAGCGTGCTCGAAGCCACCGCCTCGGAAAAGACCAGGGAGGCGGTGGTGCGCGCCGAGAGCCGGCAGCAGGCGCTGGCTCTGCTTTTCATGTCCCCCGAATTCCAGAGGAGGTGACCCATGGCTCCGTGCCGACATGTGCCGAGCCGCCGCGCCGCGTTGTTGGGTTCGGGTGCCTTGTTTGCCTGGACGCAAATACCCAAGCTCGCGCGGGCAGAAGGCCGCGATCCGCGCCTGCTGGTGATCGTCTTGCGCGGGGCCCTCGACGGCCTGGGAGCGGTGGCACCGGTGGGTGACCCCGACTGGATCGGCTTAAGGGGTGAGCGCGCGCTCATTCTCGACGGCAAGCCGCCGGCGCTTGCGCTCGATTCATTCTTTGCCCTCAACCCGGCGATGCCCAACCTTTACCGCCTCTACAAGGCCGGCGCGGCCAGCATCGTGCATGCCACCGCCACGCCCTACCGGGAGCGTTCGCACTTCGATGGTCAGGATGTGTTGGAGAGCGGCTTTGCCAAGCCTGGCGTCTATGACAGCGGCTGGCTCAATCGGGCCCTTTTGGCCCTCAAGTCCGATGGCAACGTCGATCCCTCGGGTGCGCGCGCCTTGGCGGTGGGACCGGTTACCCCGCTCGTCGTGCGTGGGCGCGCGCCGGTGATGACCTGGGCGCCGCAACTGGTCGTGCCGGCCAGCGACGACACGCGGGCGCGCCTGTTGGACCTCTACCAGCACACCGATCTCAAACTGGCCGCCGCCCTCGAAGGCCGCATCCGACTGGCGGCGCTGGCGCCTGGCGACGGCACGGCGTCCGGGCCCCCCGCGCAGCTGCCACCGGCGGGGATCGCGCGGACGCGCGCCTACTTTGCCGAGGCCGCCGGCACCGCCGCCCGCTACCTCGCCCGCGCCGATGGACCGCGCGTTGGGGCGATGGGCTTTGTCGGTTGGGATACCCATGTCAACGAGGGTGCCGCGGATGGCCAGCTGGCCGGACTGCTGGGCGCTCTCGATGGGGCCTTGGCCGCCATCGAGACCAACTTGGCGACGGCCTGGCCGGAGACCGTGGTCGCGGTCATCACGGAGTTTGGCCGCACCGCACGCATCAACGGCAGCAACGGCACGGATCACGGCACCGGCACGGTTGCCCTATTGGTTGGCGGCGCGCTCAAGGGCGGGCGCGTGCTGGCCGATTGGCCCGGGCTTAAAGGCGCGCACTTGCACGAGGGACGCGACCTCAAAGGCACGACCGACCTGCGCGCCGTGCTCAAGGGCTTGTTGCGGGACCACCTGCGGGTCGAGGAGACGGCGCTGGCCCAAAGCGTTTTCCCCGACAGCGCCGGCATCGCCGCCACGGCGGGGCTCGTGCGCGCAACGTGAAAGGATCTGGGCAAGCACCCCCAGGGCCGCCCGACACCCAGGGCCGCCGGGGCACGCAGGGCCGCCGGGCACTCAGGGCCGCCGGGCACTCAGGGCCGCCGGGCACTCGGGGCCACCGCCGGGCCCGCGGCGCTGCCGCGGAGCTCGGAAGTCAAAGTGGCGAAGGGTCCAAGGAAGGGTCCGAGGGAGGGTCCGTGGAACGGTGCCTGGAACGATCCATGGAACGATCCCTGGAACGATCCCTGGAACGATCCATGGGCCGATGCCCCCGCGGCTTGCTATGGCCCACAATCCCGACACGGTGCCCGACAACAGGGGCCCCCGACAACACGAGGCCAGGACAACACGGGGCCGGGACCGGCCACTCCGGCCGGGGCCCGTGGCCGGGAGCGGGCTCGTCTAATGCCGCCCGCGCGCGCCGCCGTGCCCGATCGACCTCTGCCAGCCAGTATCGGCAGGCGCGCGGTTTGGCGATCTTGACCCGCCGCGCAACCCTCCCTTTCAATGGGCGGTTGGGAGTTGTCCCAGCCGAGATGGAGGAGCTTTGACCCCGCATGTTTGATTTCGACCGCGTCATTGAGCGCCGCGGCACGCATGCGTCCAAGTGGGACAACATGGCCCGGCTTTCGGGGATCGAGGCGGCCGATGCTATTCCGATGTG
>DASTMQ010000592.1:0-1525 GCA_035714005.1 Hyphomicrobiaceae bacterium | reverse complement strand
GGACGCTGATGGAAAGCAGCGGCCGCCAAAGCCAGATTTCGAGCGCCAAGGCCACGAGCCCGCCAAAGTAGATCCAGCGCAGATCGCCACGACTGATGGCGAAAATATCACCGAACAAGAAGGTCATGAGGTCGAGCTGCGGCCCCTGGATCAACGAGGCGGTGATAACACCGAGCGCCAGGGCGGCATGGGCCACCAAACCCAACAGCGTATCGATCGGCACCAGGGTCTGCCGGCTGAGCAGCAACAGCAAGCCCGAGACGGCCAGCGTCACCACGAAGATGCTGGTGGTCAGATTGAGGGCAAGCGCCAGTCCCAGTGCAATGCCGATCAGGCCGGACTGCGCCACCGCCTCCCCGAAGTAGGCCATCCGGCGCCACACCACAAAGCAGCCGAGCGGGGCAGCAACCAGCGCCAGCCCCATGCCGCCGAGCAGGGCGCGCATCAAATAGGGTTCGGTCACTTGAACTCCTGCGGGCGGAACGGTGCCGATGACGGTGGCCGGGGTGCGCCAGCAAGATCGTGACTGTGGTCGTGATGATGCTGGTAGAGGCCGATGGCGCGCGAGGCTTGCGGGCCGAACAGGCGCGCATATTCCGGGTGCTGCGCCACCGAATGCGGCACGCCCGAGCAGCAAACGTGGTGGTTGAGGCAGATCACGCGATCGCTTTGTGCCATGACGATGTGCAGGTCGTGCGAGACCAGCAGCACGCCGAAGCCGCGTTCGGAACGAAGCCGACCGATCAGGGTATAAAGTTCCGCCTCCCCGGCGTAATCGACGCCGCGCACCGGTTCGTCGAGCGCCAATAACTCGGGCGAGCGCACCAGGGCGCGCGCCAGGACGACGCGTTGCAACTCGCCGCCCGATAGCTCCGTGAGCTGCCGCTCCAACAGCGCCTGAGCGCCGACCTCGGCCAGGGCCGCTTCAACCTCGGCGGCGCTCGCCCGCCGGCCCAGTGCCACGAAGCGGGCGACCGTCAGCGGGATGCTGCGATCGACCTCAAGGCGTTGCGGCACGTAGCCGACGCCGAGGCCAGCTTTGCGTTTCACGGTGCCGCGATTGGGCCGCAGAATGCCAAGCAGCACGCGCACCAGCGTCGTCTTGCCGGCGCCGTTGGGACCGATCAGGGTTACGATCTCCCCCGGCGCGACATCGATGTCGACGTCCTGCAGCAGACTGCGCCCGCCGCGGCTTAGCGCAATGCCGTGCGCCGAAATTAGCGTGCCCTCGCGCCACTGCTCAGCCAGGCGGCCGTTGCCAGCATCGTCGACCGGTGCAGGGCGGGCCTCCCCGTTCCTGGCCTGCCGATCGGAGGGGGGTTGGTGCCCCGCCGCGGGAAGTCCCGTCAGTGGCTGGCGTTCACGCCCGTCCATGCTTCGGCTCCTGCGCCGCCCCGGCACAATTGGCGCACAGGCCCCAAACCTCCACCACGGCCTCTTTGGCGGTAAAGGCCGCCGCGTCGGCGGCGGTGTCGATCGCTTGGAAGACGCCGTCGCCGTCGATTTCCGCCACCGTGCGGCAGCT
>DASTMQ010000591.1:0-8640 GCA_035714005.1 Hyphomicrobiaceae bacterium | reverse complement strand
GCTCTTGCGGCTGACGGCGGCTTGGGCGCGTGTTGAGGCGCTCGATACCGCGCTCGGCCGGCTGCCCGGGCGGCTGGCGCAGGCCGCCCAATTGGATTGGCGGGACGGGGCGCACGCCTTCGCCGGCGCCGCCAGCCTCGTCACCATCGGGCGTGGCCCAACCTTGGCCATCGCCAGGGAGGCGGCACTGAAGCTGAAAGAAACCTGCAATCTGCACGCGGAGGCCTTCAGCGGCGCGGAGTTTCTGCATGGTCCCGTGGCGCTCGTCTCTGCGCGCTATCCGGTGCTGATGTTCATGCCCACCGATGCCGCCGCGGAGGGAATGCGCGAACTTGCGGCCTGGCTGCGGAGCAAGGGCTCGGTCCCCTTCGCCGCCGAGCCGGGACAAAGCGCACCCGGGCGGCTGCCGGCCCTGCCGCGGGACCAGCCGGAGGCCGATGCCGTCTGCCTGATCCTCAGTTTTTATACCATGATCGTGGACCTGGCCCGCCAGCTGGGCACCGACATCGACCGCCCGCGCAATCTCAATAAGGTGACGCGGACGCTGTAGGCGTCCCACCCACCGCGAACGTTAGGCTCGCTGCGGGGGCAGGTGCCGCGTCAGCATGAACACGGCCTTCTCACCCAGAAAATTGTGCACCGTAAGCGGCAGCCAGGTGCCGAGCTTTTGACCCTTCAGATTGAAGGCAACGGCACGTTCGACGGCGGCACCCGTCAAACGGCAAAGATCCGCGAAGTCCTTGATCGTGCACAGGTGCGCGTTCGGGCTCATGTACCAGGCTTCGGGCAGGTTCTCCGTCACCGGCATGCGGCCGGTGAACAGCAGCTGGCCGCGCACCTGCCAGTGACCGAAGTTTGGAAACGAAACGATGGCGCGGCGACCGATGCGCAAGAGGTTTTCGAGCACAGTTTTGGGGTGGCGAGTGGCCTGGATCGTCAGGCTCAGGACGGCATAGTCGAAGGCGGCGTCGGGATAGTCGGCAAGGTCGCGATCGGCATCACCTTGTATGACCGACAGGCCGCGCGCCACGCAGGCGTTGACACGCTCGCGACTGACCTCGATGCCGCGGCCGTCGACGTTTTTGGTATCGGCGAGAAGCTGCAAGAGCGCGCCGTCGCCGCAGCCGACGTCGAGCACGCGCGAGCCGGCCTTCACCATCTCCGCGATCAGAAGGTGGTCGACGCGATGCCCCGCGGGCTTGCTGGGGGCGAGCATCAGGATCTCCCGGACGCGAACGTCAGGCCGCGTTTGGCGGCCGCCGCGTTGAGAAAGCCGCGGATCGTGGCGAACAGTTCGGGCTCTTCCAAGAGGAAGGCATCGTGACCCTTGTCGGATTCGATTTCGACGAAGCTGACGTTGGCGGCCACCGCATTCAAGGCCTGCACGATCTCCCGGCTCTCGCGCGTGGGGTAGAGCCAGTCGCTCGTGAAGGAGATCACGCAGAAGCGGGTCTTGCAGCCGCGAAACGCATTGGCCAAAACATCGCCGTGCTCGGCCGCGAGGTCGAAGTAGTCCATGGCACGGGTGATGTAGAGATAGCTGTTGGCATCAAAACGGTCGACAAAGGTGGAGCCCTGGTGGCGCAGATAGCTCTCCACCTGAAAATCGGCGTTGAAGCTGAAGGTCTTGGCCGCGAGGTCCTGCAGGCTGCGTCCAAACTTGCGGTGCAAAGCCTCTTCCGAAAGATAGGTGATATGCGCGGCCATGCGCGCCACGCCAAGACCGTTGCGCGGCACCTTGCCGAACTCGAGATAGCGTCCCTGACACCAGTCGGGATCGGCCATCACCGCCTGGCGGCCGACCTCGTGAAAGGCAATGTTTTGCGAGGAGTGCCAGGCCGCCGTGGCGATCGGCATGGCCGTGAAAACGCGCTCCGGGTGACGTGCCACCCATTCGAGTACCTGCATGCCGCCCATCGATCCGCCGGCCACGCTGAAAAGCTGCTCGACGCCGAGCCGGTCAATCAAACGCACCTGCGCATCGACCATGTCGCCGATGGTGATGACGGGAAAGTCGAGCCCCCACGGGCGCCCCGTCTTCGGATTGAGGCTTGCCGGGCCGGTCGAACCCATGCAGCCGCCGAGAATATTCGGGCAGATGACAAAAAAGCGGTTGGTGTCGATCGGCTTGCCGGGCCCCACCATCGCTTCCCACCAACCGGGCTTGCGGGTGACCGGATGTTCGCTGGCGACGTACTGATCCAAGGTCAGGGCGTGGCAGATGAGGACCGCGTTTGACTTGTCGGCGTTGAGCGTGCCGTAGGTCTTATAGGCGATGCGCACCGGTGCCAGCAGCTTGTCGCAGTCAAGCCGCAAAGGTTCGCCTTCGGGAATGTCGAAGTAATCGCTGCTGGGGGTCGTCGCCTCCAGCATGCGCGCGTCGGTCGGCGCCAGAAAATCGCGTGGATCTGCCCTGTTCATAGGGGCTGTTAGCTAGGCCCTCGCGCGCGAATGTCAATGAATTCTTTGCACGCGCCTTTTGCAAAGCCCCGCCACCCACGATGTAATGGCGCAGAGGAGGTGCCCCATGTTCGATCGATCCACCCCCAAGGGCCGCGTTCTGGCCGCCGCGCTCGACTGCGCCGCCAATAGGAGCTGGGCGCAGGTCAGCCTTGCCGACATCGCCGAGGAGGCCAAGGTGCCGCTGAGCGACATGCGCGATCTGTTCTTAAGCAAAAGCGCGATCATTGCCGAGCTTGTGCGCGCGGTCGATCGCGAGGTGTTGAACCGAATCGACAAAACCGCCGATCAGGAGAAGCGCGATCTCCTGTTCGACGTCCTCATGACCCGCTTCGACGTGCTGGCGCCGCACAAGACGGCGCTCAAATCGATGGCCCAAACGGGCAGCGCCGACCTGGCGCTGGCGGCGCCGCTGCTGGCCTCCCAGCACTGGATGCTGCAGGCGGCCGGCATCGACACCAGCGGACCGGGCGGGGCCCTGCGCGTGGCCGGGTTGGCCGGCCTTTACGCCTCGGTATTTCGCACCTGGCTCGAGGACGACGACCCGGGGCAGGCCCGCACCATGGCCGCGCTCGATCGCCGCCTGCGGCGCGGCGAGCGGACGCTGCGACAGGTGGAGGGCGTTGCTTCGGCGGCGAAGCAATTTGCCGCGGCGGCGCCGGCCTTCCTCAGGCGCCTCGGCGAGGCCGCGCGCGCGGACCGCCGCAACAGGGAGCCGGAAAGCGATCCCCACCCGGGCGCCGAGGAGCCGAAGCGGTGAGGTAGATGCCTGCGCAGGAGCAAAGCATGCTTAAAGCCGGTCCTCAATCTTCCCCGATTGCCTTCGAGGAGTTCCTCAAGGTCGACGTCCGCGTCGGCACCATCATCGCCGCCGAACCCCTGGCCGGGGCTCGCAAGCCAGCGCTTCGTCTGAGAATTGATTTCGGGCCCGAGCTCGGCATCAAGACGAGTTCAGCGCAGATCACCGCGCACTATGTGCCACAGGCGCTGGTCGGCCGCCAGGTCGCCGCTGTCGTGAATTTTCCACCGCGTCAGATCGCCAAAACGATTTCAGAGGTTCTGACGCTTGGCTTTCCCGACGCCGACGGGGAGGTGGTGCTGGTGGTGCCGGAGCGGGCGGTTCCCAACGGCGGCCGGCTGTTTTGAGGTGCCGGCCGTTTCGCCCGGGCGCGCCTGCCAACGGGGTGCTCGGCATTAAACGATGGCGCAAGGGCAAACGCGTGGGGCAAGGCGATCGCCAGCCCTCGCCAGCAGGCAAAGGCTGACCGCGCGAGCCATCGGGGAGCCGATGCCATGCGGGCGCAGACGCCTTGCCGCCAGGCAACGGGTGGGCCAAGGTGATGGCAGGCTAGAGCAGGCGGGGTGGGATCATGTTGACGATTTATGGCGTTTATCGCTCGCGCGCGTCGCGCACGTTCTGGCTGGCCGGCGAGCTGGGGCTCGCCTTTCGCCACGTGCCGGTGCTGCAGGCCTATCGTCTTGCCGATCCCAATGCCGCCGGGGCGCCGTTTAACACGCGCTCGCCGGAATTTGTTGCGGTCAACCCGAACGGGCGCATTCCCAGCATCGACGATGACGGCTTTGTGCTCAACGAATCGCTCGCCATCAACCTCTACCTCGCCAAGAAGCACGGCGGATCGCTGGCTCCTGCCAACGTCGCCGAAGACGGGGCCATGGCGATGTGGGCCCTGTGGGCGGCAACCGAGGTCGAGCCACACGCCCTCAACGTCCTGTATCACCGGCTGAGCTACCCCGAGGCGAAGCGGGACCCCGACATCGCTGCCGCCGCGGTGGCCGCGCTCTACGCTCCCTTTGCCGTGCTCGACCGGACGCTGGCGGCAACGGGGTTTGTCGTCTCCGATCGCTTCACGGTGGCTGACATCAATCTGGCGGAGGTCTTTCGTTACGCCATGCCGGCGGCGGAACTGTTTCAAGCCGCTCCTCGCGTCGCGGCCTGGCTCGCGGCCTGCCAGGCGCGTCCCGCCTTTAAGGCCATGATGGCGCGACGGGAGGCGGAGCCCGCCTGAGGGTTGCCTAAAGCGGCACGCGCATGGTGGCGCGCAGCCCGCCCATGGAGCTGACGCTGAGGGCAATGTCGCCGCCGTGGCTGCGCGCGATATCGCGGGCGATTGCGAGGCCCAGACCGGAATTGCCCGCATCCTGGTTGCGTGCGTGGTCGAGCCGGTAGAAGGGGCGGAAGACGTTGTCGCGCTCGGCCACCGGAATGCCCGGCCCGTCGTCGTCGACCTCGATCCGCAGCCAGCATTCCTCCGCGGCCGCCCGGATGACGACGTTGTCGCCAAAGCGCGCGGCATTGGTGACAAGGTTGGTAACCGCCCGCTTGAAGGCCTGGCGCTTGAGCGGCAGCACCAGCGGGCGCCGCGGGTGGCGCATTCTCACCTCGATCGGCGCCCCAATGTGCTCGGTCTCCTCCTGCACTTCGCCCAAGAGCTCGCCGACATCGGTCGGTGCCGCCTCCTCGCCGCCGTCGCCTTTGGCAAAGGCCAGATAGTCCTCAAGCATGTGCTGCATCTCATTGACGTCGTTGCGCAGGGCGGCGATTTCCGGGCCATCGCCCAACAGCGCCAGCTCCAGCTTGAAGCGGGTGAGCACGGTGCGCAAATCGTGGCTGACGCCCGCCAGCATGGAGGTGCGCTGCTCGACGTGGTGGCGGATGCGATCGCGCATTTCCAGGAACGCGGAGGCCGCCTGACGCACCTCGCGCGCCCCACGCGGGCGGAATTCCTGCGCCACCGGGCGTCCCTTGCCGAAGGCGTCGGCGGCTTCGGCCAGGCGCAGGATCGGCCGGATCTGGTTGCGCAGGAAGGCGATCGCCACCGTTAGCAGCACGACAGAAGTGCCGACCATCCAGATCAGGAAGATGTGGGAGTTGGAGGCGTAGGTTTGTCCGCGTTGGGCGGTGAAGCGCAAAATCGCCCGGTCGAGCTTCACCCGCACCTCCACCGACCGGGACTGCCCGACGGTGTCGATCCAGAACGGGCGGTTCACGAAGGTACGCAGCTCATCCGATAGCGCTCGGTCGAGCAGGTCGAAAAACGGCTTGGGCTGCGCGGTTGGCAGATTGCCTGGAGGCAGAATCTCGAGTGTGAAGCCGAACTTGCTCTGGGCCAGCTCCGATAAGCGCGTGCCGTCCTCCGAGTTCTCGTAGATCGAGACGATTGCCGCCATGTCGCGCGCCGTGGCCTCCGATAGCCGGCGCGTTACCTGGTTCCAGTGCCGCTCCATGAAGGCAAAAGCCACCACGCTTTCCAGCAGCACGATGGGGGCGATGATTATGATCAGGGCACGCGCATATAACCCCTTCGGCGCCAACTCGGAGAGCAGCCCGCTGATGCTGGCCCACGCCCCCTTGGGCCATTCCATGGTGGCCAGCCGGTTGCGCCAGGTTTCGGTCGTGCGGATGAGCTTATGCGCTATCGCCATCGGGCGCCTGCCCCTCAATCCGTATGCAGTATATAGCCTTTGCCCCTCACCGTCTGGAGAAAGACCGGGTTTGCCGGATCGGTCTCGATTTTGCGGCGCAAGCGATTGATCTGCACGTCAATGGCGCGTTCGCTGCCGGTCGAATCGTCGCTCGCCAGCTCGTGCCGGGCGATCGGCGACCCCGGGCGCTGGGCGAATAAGCGCAGGAGATCGCGCTCACGCTCGGTCAGCTTGATTGTCTCGTCGTTGCGCCGCAGTTCGCCGCGCCCGACGTGAAAGGTGAAGTCGCCCATCTTGATCTCGTCGCGCGGCCCCGACGGGCCGCGGCCGCGCTTGAGGATGTTCTGCAGTCGCAGCAACAATTCTCGCGGCTCGAACGGCTTGGCAACGTAGTCATCGACCCCGATCTCGAGTCCCTCGATGCGCTGCTCGGGTTCAGCGCGCGCCGTCAGCATGCAAATTGGAATGTTCGAGATGGCTTTGAGGCCGCGCGCCAGTTCCAGGCCGCTCTCGCCGGGCATCATGACGTCGAGAATGACGACGTCGAAGGCAAGCCCGCGCATGGCGGCACGCGCGCTGGTGGCATCGGTGGCCGTGGTGACGCGGAAGCCGCTCTCGAACAGGTAGCGCGCCAACAGGTCCCTGATGCGCTGATCGTCGTCGACAATCAGAATGTGCGCCGCATTATCGGCCAACGGTTCCATGGCCCACGTCCCCCCGTCGCCCAACCGCGGGTTAGCCCGCACCTGGCAGCGCGGCCTCGATCGGCCGCGGCAAGAGTGCCTCGACAAAAGCCCGTTCTTCCGGAACGATCATGGCAAAAAGGAAGCGCAGCATCGCCGCTTCGCTACCGGGCCCCGCCGCCGCAAGCGCGGCGTCAATGCGCTTGGCCTGGAGGGCATCGAGGCGGCCGGAAAGCTCGGCACCTTTTTCCGTCGTGTGCAGCAGCCGCTGGCGGCGATCCTCGTTGCCGGCAATCTGGCAGATCCAGCCTTGATCGATCAGGAGCTTCAGCACGCGTGCCAGGCTTTGCTTGGTGATCTTGAGAATGTCCAGCAGGTCCTGGACTTTAAGACCCGGGTTGCGATTGACGAAATGCAGCACCCGATGATGGGCCCGCCCCAGGTCGAACTCGGCCAGCACCGCATCGGCCTCGCCCGTGAAGTCGCGATAGGCGAAGAACAACAATTCTACGCAGGTGATGAGCTGAGTGTCAGCAGCGGCGCCACGCGCGGCGCCGGCCGCTGTGGCGGCGCCGGCCCGCGGCTCTGCCGGAGCCCGTAACCGACGCGCAGGCACGGAAATTATGTCAGTCATGTTGACTTATTTGGCCCTGATTGTTAGTGCTGGCAAGACATTTTACAGGCCTGCCTGCCTCTTTGTGAGCCACCGGGAGCCGCGAAAAGGCCTGCAAATTGGGCAATTCTTGCCGGGCCCAAAGGGTCTTCGCCAGCAGGTTGGCCAGGGCCCGAGCGGCCCTGGGCAATGGTCCACGGAGAACCCGAGGCATGGCCGACACCACCCCCTACCACGATCGCGACGGCTTTATTTGGTATGACGGCAAGCTGGTGCCGTGGCGCGAGGCCGGCCTGCATGTGCTGAGCCACGGCCTGCACTATGCCAGCGCCGTGTTTGAGGGTGAGCGCGCCTACAATGGGGTGATTTTCGAGTTGACGCAGCACAGCCAGCGTCTGGTCGACGGCGCCAACACCCTCGATTTCGAAATCCCCTACGGCGTGGCAGAGATCGATCAGGCCTGTCGTGACGTCGTCAAGGCCAACAAGCTCAGTGACTGTTATGTGCGCCCCATCGCCTGGCGCGGCAGCGAAATGATGGGCGTGTCGGCGCAGGCAACCAAGATCCACCTCGCCATCGCCGCCTGGGATTGGGGCTCCTATTTCCCCATCGAGCAGCGGCTTAAGGGCATCCGGCTGACGCTCGCCAATTATCGTCGCCCGGACCCGGCCACGGCGCCCGCCAAAACCAAGGCCGCCGGCCTCTATATGATCTGCACCATTGAAAAGCACCGTGCCGAGAAGATGGGGTATGCCGATGCCCTGATGTACGACTGGCGCGGCCATGTCGCCGAGTGTACCGGTGCCAACATTTTCCTGATCAAGGACGGCAAATTGCACACGCCAACGCCCGACTGCTTTCTCGACGGTATCACGCGGCGCACCGTCATCGGGCTCGCCAAAAAGCGCGGCCACGAGGTGATCGAGCGCACCATTCTGCCCGACGAGCTCGGTAGCTTTTCGGAATGCTTCATCGTCGGAACCGCGGCCGAGGTCACGCCCGTGTCGGAAATCGGCCAGCACCGCTATACGCCGGGCAAGATCTGCGAGACGCTGATCAATGACTACATGGCGGCCGTGCAACCCAAAAAGGTCGCCGCCGAATAGCGCCTGGCGCCGCGCCCGGGACGGCAACAGGCGTCTTGCGGCCTTTTTTTTGCAAGTGACGGCCGGCCGCGTCGGCCGCAACGGCGCCTTGGTGGCGTCGAGCCCGTCATCCCTGCGTTAAGGTTTTCACCGCCTGGAGTGGCCGCCAAGGCACAGCACGCCACTCACAGAAACCAAACCGACACGGGATCGTTGCAGGCGGCGGCGTCTTCGCCAATGCTAGCTTCCCAGAGTCGCAAAAAGGGTCATCACAGCGCGGGGTCCGTGGCCATGCCGATCGCACGTGCCTCAATGCTTCTGCTCCTCGTGACCGCGGCCATGGCTGCCGGCGCTA
>DASTMQ010000590.1:0-7849 GCA_035714005.1 Hyphomicrobiaceae bacterium | reverse complement strand
GAGCGCGTGCTCCAGTTCCTCAACACCCACACGCCCAAGGTGGCGGCTTAGGCCTCCGCCGGCGCGGTCTCTTCCTTGGCAAAGTCGAGTTCGACCTTGGCACCGTTGGGATCATGGAAAAAAACCTGCCAGACGCCGGCGGCATAACCGCCTTCGGGTACGCGCCGCAGATCGTATTTGATGTTGCGCGCCTTCAGCTTGCCGATGTAGTCGGCCAAACCGGTGGCCGAGAAGGCCATGTGATCGAGCAGCCCCGTCTCCTTAGGGATTTCCGGGCGCTCGATCACGTGCAAGATCGGCTTGCCGTCGTTGTGCAGCCAGCAGCCGGGAAAGGCGAAGTTGGGCCGCGCGCCGGCCTTGAAGCCCAAAATGTCCTCGTAGAAGTTCGCGGTCGCCTTCCAGTCCTTGGTGAGGATGGTGAAGTGGTCCATTTTCTGGATCGGCATCACAATGGTCCTTGTTGCGGTGGCTGACGCTGGGCTTGGCAGCATGACACGGCGCAGCGCGGCTGTGTAGGGGCTGGCGCGGGCCCGCCGGCGGCCGCAGGAGCGGGCAAAGCAACGCGCTGCCATGGTTTTCAGCGGCTATCGTCATCGGCGGGGCGGGCAAGCGGCGGCGCTCGCCCGATCAGCGCACGGCCGGGATAGGCGCGCCGCGCGTGCTCAACCAAGGCGTCCCGGAAGGCCTCCACATGGGCTGACAAAAAGCGCTGCGGGTCCCATGCCAGCCTGGTCCACTTGCCGATCGGGAGCTGGCGATTGGTGAGCGGCACCGGGCGCACGCCCCGGCGCGGAAAGCGCACCATCGAGGGCAGGACGGCAATACCGTAGCCGGCCTCCGCGAGCCCAAGCACCGCGTTGGGCGCGCTGCTTTCCAGCCGCACGTTGGGCCTGATATTGGCACTTTGACAGGCGGCATCGAACCACTGGCGCGAGGCAAAACTGCGATTGAGGAGCAACAACGGCTCGCCCGCCAGCTTGGCAACGTCGAGCGAGCGAGCACGGCTCAGGGCGTGTGCCTCCGGCAGTACGGCAATGACTTGGATTGGATAGAGCAGGCGCCCGCTAAAGCGCGCATCGCCGACGGGAACGTAGGCCAAGTGCACTTCGCCATGGGCCAATCGGGCGATCAGCCCGGCGCCTCCATCTTCCACGACGGCGACCTCGATGCCCGGCTGACGCCGGCGGTATTTGGCAAGGAAGCCGGCGAGCACCGTCTCGATCATGGGCGGGGTGGCGCCGATCTTGATTTGACCGGTCTGGCCGGACTGCAACGCCCGTGCGCGCTCGCGCAAGGACAGGGCTTCGGCCAGCAGCCGGCGGGCACGCGGCAGCAGGTCCTCGCCCTCCGACGTCAAGCGCAGGCGCCGGCCAATGCGATCGAACAGGAGCATTCCGAGTTCCGCCTCCAGCGCATGCAGCTGCCGGGAGGCTGCCGGCTGGCTCAGATTGAGCCGGACGGCGGCCCGGGCGACGCCGGCGTGGTCGGCAATGGCAATGAAGGTGCGCAGTTGATTGAGGTCCATGCGCTATATTACCATTTTGCATTGATTCTATTTTATAAATGCATTGGACGAATTAAGCCAGCTTGCGGCACAGTGCGCCGCATCGCCCCTGTTTCAATTTCGAGGTCGCGCGCATGAGCGCTAACGGTCACGAGCATCGCCTCGATCCGCTGGTCCTCGATCTCATCGAGTGGCTGGTGCCGGGCCCGCGTCCCTATGCCGAGGTGATGGAGGCCTGGCGCACGACGTGTGCCCGCCTGCCGGTCTGGGAGGAGGCGGTCGACCGCGGCCTGGTGGTCAGCGAAATGGTCTCGCCGGGATGCGTGCTGGTGACGGTCACGCCCGCCGGACGCAGCTTTTTTGCGATGTGCAGGCGCGTGCCGTGCTAAAGCCGGGGTTGGCGACTACCGCTTGGCAAATCCTCCGGCGCGGCCGGCGGCAGCAGAGAAGCCCAAGCCAGCAAAAGACTTGAGCAAAGCCCGGCACGACACATGCAGCTCTACGTTACCTTCACGTCCCCTTACGCGCGGCTTGCGCGCATCCTGGTGCTCGAAAAAGGGCTGAGCCAACGCGTCGATGTCATCGCGGCGAAGACGCGTACGCTGGCAAGCCCTTACTATGCCGTCAATCCGTCGGGGCGCGTGCCCTACCTCATCGACGACGCCGGCGTCGGCATGGAAGACAGCCAGCTCATCTGCGCCTATCTGGATGCGCTCGACGGCGCGCCGCGCTTCCATGCCCCGGCGATGAGTGCCGATTGGGCCTACCGCAGGGCGGAGGCAAGCGCGCGCAGCCTGTGCGACGGCATCTCGGTGTGGGTGCGCGAAATGCATCGCCCCGAAAACGAGCGCTCGCCCACGGTTCTTGCCCACGAAGTTGCCCGCAGCGAACGCCTCGCCGATGTGTTCGAAGGGCAAGTGACCGAACCGCTGTGGACGGGCGGGCCAGCGATGCCACACCTGATCCTTGCGGCCGCGCTCGATGTGGCGCACAAGCGCGGCGCCGGCGACTTGACGCGCGGGCGCCCCCGGCTCGCCGCTTGGCACCAGAAAATGTCCGAGCTGCCCTCGTTGCAGGCCACGGCCTTGCTTTAACGCCGCCCGTGCCAGCACGGGGTAAGCGGCGCAAATTGCAAGGCCGAGCAGCGCCGCCGCGCCTCGGTGCGTGGTGGGCATTGGCGCCCGCGCAGTGAGGGCTTTCACGCCCCCCGTGGTTCAGGTTGCGGCACGATCGGAACAATTCGACGCAACCCCGCCTTTGCCCTACTCTCCCAACTGATGTTGCGTGCGGATAGAAACGCGAACGGCGCCGTTAGCGCCAAGCGTCACCAACACGGGAGAAAACGCCCCCATGTTCCGTCTGCTGTACCGTCTGCTGCTGGCGGCCGTTGCCGTCTTCGGTCTCCTCAGCCCTGAGGTTGCCGCGCAAGGCAACGGCGCGCCGCAATACGTGGTAGAGCCGTTCTGGCCCAAACCGCTGCCCGACACTTGGATCCTCGGGCAGGTTGCCGGCGTCGCGGTCGACAATGACGACAGCGTCTGGATTATCCACCGCCCCTCGACCCTGGTCGATGACGAAAAGGGCGCGGAAAAGAGCCCACCGGAAACCCGCTGCTGCAAGGCGGCGCCGCCGGTGCTGCATTTTGCGCCCGACGGCACGCTGTTGGGCAGCTGGGGTGGGTCCGGCGCGGGCTACGAATGGCCGAACACCGAGCACGGCATCCACATTGACAAGCAGGGCAACGTCTGGCTCGCCGGCAACGGCAAGGACGACCACCAGATCCTGAAGTTCACGCCCGATGGCAAGTTCCTGCAGCAGATCGGCAAGGCTGCAACGACCGGCGGCTCCAACAGCAAGACGGCGCTCGGCCGCCCGGCCCACATGGTCACCGATGAGGCCGCCGGCGAGCTTTATGTGGCGGACGGCTATCTTAACCGGCGCATCATCGTGTTCGATGCCAAGACCGGGGCCTACAAACGGCACTGGGGCGCCTATGGCAGCAAGGAGCCCAGCGATGACAAGCTGCCACCCTACGCTCCGGTTGCCCTCGGCGCGCTGTCGAAGTCATTTTCCAATCCCGTGCACTGCGTGCGCCTGTCGCGGGATGGTCTCGTCTACGTCTGTGATCGGGCCAACGACCGCATTCAGGTGTTCCAGAAGGACGGCAGCTTCGTGAAGGAGTTCCAGGTCGAGCCCGAGACCCTGCAGAACGGCTCGGTATGGGACCTCGTGCTGTCCGAGGACGGCGCCCAGCGCTACATCTTTGTCGCCGACGGCGCCAACATGCAGATCAGCGTCCTCGATCGCCAGAGCGGAGCCACGCTGGGACACTTTGGGCGGCCGGGCCGCATGGCCGGCGAATTCAAGTGGGTGCACAACATGGCGATCGATTCGAAGGGCAACCTCTATACCAGCGAGGTGGGCACGGGCCGGCGGGTGCAGAAATTCAAGCGCGCCGGAGCCCCGACCAACTAGCACCGACCAACTAGCCCCGACCCACAAGCCTCGACCAACGAGCCCCACCCACGCCCGCGGCCCGGCAGCCCATCCGCGGGCGGCGGGCCCGGCGCCGCGCCAGGCGGTGCATGCTCCGATTTGCGCGCAAAGTGGAACAGGCGCTGCGCGCCGAGGGGCGCCAGGGAAACGCGTTTCCTTCTGGCGCAAGGGCCCTTCAAAGCCTCGGCCGCTTGCGCCATATCAGGCCCGGGGCGCGCCGCATGCGCCCGGGCGAGAGCGAGGATTTTTTGCATGACATTGCGTATTGGCGCCGGCTCGGACCGCCAGCCGTCGATTTTTGTTTTGCATGAGAATTCGAGTTGGGTCGAACCGCTGCGGCGCTCCTTTGCCGAGCGCAATGCGCCTTTTAGCGAGTGGTTTCTGGACCGCGGTAGCTTGGATCTCGGTGCCGAGCCGCCGCAGGGAATTTTCTACAATCGCATGAGCGCATCCTCCCATACGCGCGGCCATCGCTACGCCCCCGAATATACGGCAGCCGTGTTGGCCTGGCTGACGCGGCACGGGCGCAGGATCGTCAATGGTGAACGCGCCCTTGCGCTCGAGCTCTCCAAGGTGGCGCAATACCAGGCGCTGGCCCAATTCAACATCGAGGTGCCCGCTACCATCGCCGCCATTGGCCGCGAGGCGATTGCCGCTGCCGCCAGCGAGCTCGGCTATCCCCTGATCCTGAAGCACAACCGCGCCGGCAAGGGACTGGGCGTCAAACTGATCTACTCCGAGCCGGCGCTCAGCCAGCATCTGGCGAGCGCAAGCTTCGAAGAGCCCGTCGATGGCATCATGCTGGTGCAGTGCTACATCGCGGCGCCGGCGCCGTTCATCACGCGCGTTGAGTTCGTCGGCGGGCGCTTCCTTTACGCCGTGCGGGTCAACACCTCGGAGGGCTTCGAGCTCTGCCCGGCCGATGCCTGCGAGCGCCCGTCCGCCAGCGTCTGCCCGGCCGTCGGCCAAGGCGACAAATTCCAGATCCTGCCGCGCTTCGAGCATCCCCTGCTGCTGGCCTGGCAGGCCTTCCTGGCGGCCAACGACATCGGCATCGCCGGCATCGAATTCATCGAGGATGGGCTTTCCCGCGCCTATACCTACGACATCAACACCAACACCAACTACAACCCCGAGGCCGAAGCCAAGGACGGTCGCCGCGGCATGGGCAGCATTGCCCGCTATCTGCACCAGCTGTTGGACGAGACCTACCCAGGTGCCCTGATCGCCCCGGCGGCTTGAGCCTTAAGGCGCGCTCGGGGTGTGCTGAGCACCTGCAGCAAATGGCGCGCGGCGTGCGCTTTGCCGGCAAAGGGCGCGGGCGGCGGCGCGGCTCGCTTGCCATCAATCCCCATTCGTTCATAGTGGCTGCGCCGGCACGCCGTCGCCGGCCGCGGCCGCTACCCGAGGCTGTCTGATCAGCGACCGGCTGTTCTGGCAGGCCGTGTTCTACAGCGTGTTCTACACCTCGGTCGCAACGGTCGGAAAATTCGGTCTTGGCCTCTGGCTCGCCCTGCTGCTCAACAACCACCTGCCCTTCAAGAGCATCTTGCGCGCCATCATCCTGCTTCCCTGGATCGTGCCGACCGTGCTTTCGGCCATCGCCTTCTGGTGGCTCTACGACCCGCAGTTCTCGATTCTTTCCTACGTGCTGGTCGACCGGCTGGGGATCGGCGACAAATATTTCGATTTCCTCGGCAGCACCTGGCCGGCGCGCTGGTCGCTGATCGCCGCCAACATTTGGCGCGGCATTCCCTTCGTTGCCATCTCGCTGCTGGCCGGGCTGCAGACGATTTCGCCCTCGCTTTACGAGGCGGCGCTGCTCGACGGCTCGACGGCCTGGCAGCGCTTCCGTTTCATTACCTTCCCACTGCTGGTGCCGATTCTGGCGATCGTGATGACGTTCTCCATCATCTTCACCTTCACGGATTTCCAGCTGGTCTATGCCATTACCCGCGGCGGCCCGGTGAACTCCACCCACTTGATGGCCACGCTGGCGTTCCAGCGCGGCATCCCCGGCGGCAACCTTGGCGAGGGCGCGGCGATCGCCGTCTCGATGATCCCGTTCCTGGTGTTTGCAACCTTGTTCAGCTACTTCGCGCTCGCGCGCCGCAAATGGCAGCAGGGAGAGAGCAATGACTGAGCCAACCACGCCGGCCGCCAAGCGCGAGCCAGCAGGCTCCGCCACCGTCGTGCCCGAGGCGATGGCGTGGGACAGCCGTGCGCGGCGCGCCGTCTTGCTCTACCTGCCGCTCGCCTGCTTCGTCTTTATTTTGCTGTTCCCATTTTACTGGATGGCGATCACGGCGTTCAAACCCAACGCCGAGCTCTACGACTATAAGACCTATAATCCCTTCCTGATCGCCAAGCCGACTCTGGACCACGTTCGCAAACTGCTGTTCGACACGGCCTATCTACGCTGGCTCATGACCACCATGACGGTCGCCGTCTCGGCCACGATCCTGTCGCTCACCGCCAGCGCGCTCGCTGCTTATGCCATCCAGCGCCTGCGCTTCAAGGGCAGCCAGTACGTGGGCCTCGCCATCTATCTGGGCTACCTGGTGCCGCCGTCGATCCTGTTCATTCCGTTGGCGACCATGGTCTTTCGCTTGGGCCTGTTCGATACGCCCTTTGCCCTGATCCTGGTCTACCCGACCTTTCTGGTGCCGTTCTGCACCTGGCTGCTGATTGGCTATTTCAAATCGATCCCCTACGAACTGGAGGAATGCGCGCTGATCGATGGTGCCACCCGGCTGCAAATCCTGCGCCGCATCACCCTGCCGTTGGCGGTCCCGGGCCTGATTTCGGCCGGCATATTTTCCTTCACCCTGTCCTGGAATGAATTCATCTATGCCCTGGCCTTCATCCAGTCGAGCGAGAAGAAGACCGTACCGGTGGCGATCCTGACCGAGCTCATCTCGGGCGACGTCTACCAGTGGGGAGCACTCATGGCCGGCTCGCTGATGGGTTCGCTGCCGGTCGCGATCTTTTATTCCTTCTTTGTCGACTACTATGTCTCCTCGCTGACCGGCGCCGTCAAGGAATAGCCGCAGGGAGCGCGGCTCCCACCGGCAAGCCGCCGCCCGGGTTCGCGGCGCGCCGCCGAGCGCGGGGCGCGCGCCGCCGTCCCGAACGGCTCAGGGCTTGCGCCAGTTTTAGGTATCCGGGTGCGCGATGCGCATCGGCACTCAGAGCAAACGCTCAAGGGTCTTGAGCTCGTCGGCATCGAGATCCGAGATTGCCCAGTAGCTGAGGCCTTGCCGCGTCCAGGTCAGGAGTGTGTAGCCCTTGCGCAGCAGCAGGCGCCCAGCGCGATGCTTGCCGCCGGGATTGGGCCAGACGAAGACGTCGATGGTGTGCTGCCGGCGCCGGTAGACGAGCACGCCCACGCGCCGGTCGCCGACGTAGTCGAGCCGGGCTCCAAGCAGCACGAAGCCTTCGCCCGAAAGATCGCTGACGTTGGGCGAGAAGTCGACCCGGCCACTGAACCAGGGCTTGATCCAATGCGTGTCGGCCGAGGCGACCTGGGTCGGGCTCTCCTGCAGCAGCGCACGCATATGCGCGGCCAGCACATCGTGCTGCAAGCGCGCCTCCGGCGCGGCCAGGCCGATGAGCCACCAGGTGGCAACGGCGGTCAGCGCGCACGCCGCCAGCATGGGAGCCGCCCGTCGCAGCAGCGTGCTCGCCGCAAGCAGGCGCAGGGATGAGGGCGGCCGGGGAAAGCGCCGCGCGGCGGCCGGCCGCGCGCCGGCCAGCGCGCGGGTGAGGCGCGGCAACAGGGATGGGGGCGTTCGCTCACGCCCGACCGCCGACAGCGTGCGCGCGATGCGGCGCCAATCGGCCGCGAGC
>DASTMQ010000589.1:0-11627 GCA_035714005.1 Hyphomicrobiaceae bacterium | reverse complement strand
GATCGTTGACCACGACCTTGCCTCCCTCGGCAGCCGCCAGCATGGCGATCTCGCGGCCAATGCCGCGACCCGCGCCCGTGACAACAATGACTTTGCCCTCAACGCACTTGCTGGCCACTCGACGCCTCCTCACCTGGTCGCGGCGAGGTCATGGCGCCCCATGCTGCCGCGACGTTGCCTTTGACCTTTCCCAAGGGGCAGCACGCCCGCGCCTGCCACGCCGCCGCCCTGGCGCGCCGCGATCCCCTAGCCCGCGGCCGAGCGACCTTAAGCGCCGTACTTTCCGACGATGGAGATGGCGGCGACGTTGCGCTGGGGAAAACCGCCGAGGTTGTGGGTCAGCCCAAACACCGGCTCCTGCGCCCGCTGGCGCTCGCCGGCGCGGCCCTGCATCTGTAAGTACATCTCGTAGATCATGCGCAGACCCGAGGCGCCGATCGGATGGCCGAAGCACTTGAGGCCGCCGTCGATCTGACAGGGAAGCTTGCCGCCGGCATCATAAAAGCCTTCGAGCACGTCCTTGATGGCGCCGCCTTCGGGCGAGATGTGCAGGTCCTCCATGGTGACGAGCTCGGTTACCGAAAAGCAATCGTGCACCTCGATCAGGCTCAGCTGCTCGCGCGGTTTGTCGATGCCGGCCTCTTGGTAGGCGCGCTTGGAGGCCACGCGCGTGGTCGCAAAATAGCTGCCATCCCAGGAGTTGTGTTGCGCTTCCAGGCCGTTGGAGACGGCCACCTGCAAGGCCTTGATCGAAACGAGGTCCTTTTTGCCCAGGCCTTTGGCGACCTCGGGCGTGGCGACGATGGCGCAGGCCGCCCCGTCGCTCACCCCGCAGCAGTCATAAAGACCAAGCGGTTCGGCCACGGTCGGCGCGTTGAGCACGGTGTCAATGGTGATCTTATTGCGCAGATGCGCCTTGGGGTTCTTGGCGCCATTGTCGTGACTCTTGACCGAGATGTGGGCCATGGCCCGCTTCAGGTCCTTGGGCTCGACGTTGTGCTTGGCGCGATAGGCCGCGGCGAGCTGGGCAAAGCTGCCCGGCGCCGATGCGTTGGGATTGACCATGTCGTTCAGGGGGCCGCGGCCGCGCTGCGGCAGTCCCCCGTAGCCGGTATCCTTCAACTTTTCGACGCCCAGGGCCAAGGCTACGTCGGCCGCACCGGAGGCCACGGCATAGACGGCACCGCGGAAGGCCTCGGTCCCGCTTGCGCAATAGTTCTCCACGCGCGTCACGGGAATAAAGGGCAGTCGCAGGGCGACGGCCAGCGGCGTCGCCGACTTGCCGACGTGCTGCTCCTCGATCGCCGTGGAGAGCCACGCCGCGTCGATCTGCTTGGTGTCGATGCCAGCGTCGGCAATGGCCTCGGTGTAGGCCTCAACCATCAAGTTGTCGGCTTCCTTGTCCCAGCGTTCGCCGAACTTGGAGCAGCCCATACCCAGGATGACGACCTTGTCCTTGATACCCTTTGCCATGTCTCAAGCCTCCTTGGCGTTGGCCGCAACGGGCGCGGCCTTCCAATAGTAGCGTCTGAACCCCCGCGATTGGTCGATGTCCTTGATACGGAACATCATCTGCATGGGCTGGCCGACGCGCAACGCCTCGGCATCGATGTCGGTGAAATCGATCATCACCCGGCCGCCATCTTCGAACTCGACCATGCCGTAGCAGGCGGGCGGATCGGGCGAGTAGGTCAGCCGGTCGGCAGTGTAGGATTTGATGCGCGCTCGTTGGTCGGCGAAGGGATGTGGCTCCTGGGTGCCGATGGCGTTGCAGTTGGGATTGACGCAAATGTCCGACCTCGGGAATTGCAAGGTCCCGCATTTGCTGCATTTGCCGCCACTGAAACTGGTCACGGTCTCCCGGTTGCGCCACATCGAGGACAGCGGCGTGCCCTTATCGGTCTCGGAACGCATTCCGCGCTCGAGTTCGATCAAATCGTTAAAGGCAAGATAGCGGCCGTAGCTTGCCTCCTCCCGGCGCCGGGCCAGATGACCCGATACGCCCAGTCGCTGCGGCAGCTCGGCAATGACGGGTGTCACCTCGAGCAAGAGCGCATCGGCGCCCTGGCCGAAGCCTACCAGCAGGATCTTCTCGCCAGGCTTAGCCTTTTCCAGCACTGAGACCAGCAGCATCAATGGATGCGCTGCGCCCGTGTCACCTAGATTGGCGTGCAGCGGATCGCAAATCGCCTTATCCTCGATACCGACCGCCTTGGCGACCGCATTGGTGACGCGTGCGAGCGTCGCCGGCATGCAAAAGTGTGTCACATCCTTGGCCGCCGCGTCGGCCGCCTTTAGACAACGCTCAATCACCGGCGGCACGATCGGCATGTAGCCTGCGTCGCGGATCCAACGTTCCTCCCATTGGTAGTCGAACTGATTGTCAACGGAGCGAAAGTGATCGACGAAATCGGCGGTCCGCGAGGCTTTGCCGAGGAGCTTCGCCACCGGCTCGCCGGCACCGACCAGCACGGCGGCCGCACCGTCCCCGCTCGACATCTCGACGGGACTTGCCGCCTTGGCATCACGCTTCTCGGCGCCGACCACAAGCGTTTCCGTGCCGCTCGAGAGCGCCTCGATCAGGGCTGAGGTCGCCGCCCGCTGCGTCGCCGCCACGTCGATGGCAGACACCCCCTCATCGAGGCTCAGCGCCTGGGCGACAATGCCCGAATGCAGGCGATCGAGGAATGGGAAGGTGGTGGAGGCAAAGCGCAGCGCCCCGATGCTCCCGCGCTCACGGCCGCGTAGCGCATCGCGCGCGGCTTCCACCGCCATGGTCACGGTGTCCTCGTCCCAATTGCAGAACGCACGCTCGCCTTTGGCTTGGCCCTTGAGCGCGGGGTTGAACCAGCCGTGCGTATCGGCAATGGCCTTGCGCTGCAGGCGGCGCCAGGGGATGTAGGCGCCGAACGCGAGAATGCCGTGGGTCATCAATCATCCCTGCCGTTGTTGCGTGAGGTGCGGGGCCATTGAACACGATCGAGGCAGGCTGCGCTATCCTTGTTTGCCGGGGCGGACCTCTCTCTAGCCCGGGCGCCAGCCCAGGCGCCGCCCGCCCGAGGAAGCGAGGGATGACCTGTCACGCGCGACGAGGTAACAGTCTTGGGCGCGGGCAACGTCCTGCCCCGCGCCTTGAAGCGCCTGAGATTGACCCACGAGGGGACACGATGAGCAAGTTCACTTTCGACCACATCCACCTCTTCAGCCGCGATCCGGAAGCCACCGCCGCGTTCTATGAGCGCATGTTCGGGGCCGAGATCATCCGCAGCATGCCCCAGGGCAAGCCGCGCATCGACCTGAAGCTCGGGGGCGCCAATATCTTCATCCTCGACGTCAGCCAGGATGCCAAGGCCGGGCCAGGACCCAGCCATCCCCACCAGGGCCTTGATCACTTTGGGCTCGAGGTCAAGGGCATCGATGCGGTCTGTGCCGACCTCACGGCCAAGGGGGCACACTTCAGCCGCGGCCCCGAAACCATCAGGCCCGGCACGCGCATCGCCTTTTTGACCGGACCGGAAGGGGTTTCCATCGAGTTGTTGGAGCGAACCGCGGTGGCCTAGCCGCCGGGCGCGCGCGCAACACCTACATCGCCCGCCGGGACACCGATGCCAGGAACTCCTGGACTTGGGCTTTCCAATATTTGGCCATGCCCGTGGTGGCGTGCCCGCGCGTCTCCTCGCTCGCCGGGATCAGATAAAGTCTGGCGTTGGGCACGCGCTTCAGCTCGCGCTCCATCAGGCCCGTCTCGGGCGGGTTGCGTTCATCGTCGGCCGAATTGATGGCAAGCAGCGCGGCCTTGATGCGCTCCAGGCCGGGCGATGCGTTGTAGTCACGCGAAGCGTCCCATTGATAGAGGACGTCGTTGGCATCGGCCTTGGAGAGCGCCGCCAACCGGGCATCGAGCAGCTTGTCGGCAAGGGCGCGCGTCGGCGCCTCTTTTTGCAAAGCCAAGGTGCCGCCGCTGGTGGCAACGCCGTAGAACACCGCGGCGGCCCTGAAGGCGCGCGGCTGGCTCGTGTAATTGCCCTCATTCCAGTCGGGATCGTTGCGAATGCTATCGATAATCAAGCGCCTGAGCATCCAGTTGCGGCTCGACATCTCGGTTGGCTGCGCCGCCATCGGCACCAACGCATCCATGAAGTCGGGATAGCGCGTACCCCACATCCAGGTGTGCATGCCACCCATGGAGTTGCCCAATACCAGGCGCAAATGTTTGACGCCGAGCCCCTCGGTCACGAGCCGGTATTGCGCCGCCACCATGTCATCGTAGTTGTATTTCGGAAACTTCGCGCGCAAGCCGTCGGACGGCTTTGCGGATTTACCGTGACCGATGGCGTCGGGCAGAATGATGAAATATTTGGCGGCATCGAGCGGCTGGCCGGGCCCAAACAGTTCGCCGCCGAAGCCCGGCGAGAGCAGGCCCGAACCCGATCCGGTGGTGCCGTGCAGGATCAGCACGGGCTCGCCGGCCGGGTCACCCAGTGTGGTGTAATGCAGGCTAAGCTCGGGCGCCACGTCGCCGGTGTGGAAGCTGAAGTCGCGGGCCGTCCAGCTCGCCTCCCGCGCTGCGGACGTTTGCGCGAGCGCCGACGCACCGAGAAGCACGAGCATACCCAAGACCAGCCCGGCGCGCGCCAGGCAACCGTTACTGCGCATGGGAGACCTCACCAAAACAATTGAGCCCTTGGCCTGTAACCTACCCGCCTCGGCACCCTACTTGAGCCTGCCGGCGGAGGCTACGGGCGCCGCGCGGCCCTGCCGCTGGCGTCGGCGGCGCGCGATGCTAAGCTCAGCGCCTGCAGGGAGTTAGCGATAGGCCGATCATGACCAAGCTGTTGCGCGGGCTCGCGAGCGGCGAACGCTGCCTCGGACATGCCGATTTGGATCTGCGCCTCAGGCGCATCGCCTCCGGCTTGCTGGCGCTTGGCATCAAGGCCGGCGATTGCATCGCCATCCTGATGCGCAATGACATCGCCTTCATCGAGGCATCGTTTGCCGCCCAGACCGTGGGTGCCTATGCGGTACCGATCAACTGGCACTTCAAGGCCGAGGAGGTTGCCTACATTTTGGCCGACTGTAGCGCCAAGGTCTTGTTGGGGCATGCCGATCTGCTGGCCCCGATCGCCGGCGGCCTGCCGAGCGGGCTCGCCACCATCGCGGTGGCCACGCCACCGGAGGTCGCGAGCGCCTATGGCATTGCCCCCGCTGCCGCGGTGCCGGGCGCCCTCGACTATGAGGCCTGGCTCGGTGCTGCACCGCCCTACCGCGGCCCCGGCGGGAGCCAGCCTTTGACCATGTTTTATACCTCCGGCACAACGGGGGCGCCCAAGGGCGTGCGGCGCCCGGCCCCGAGCGCCACGCAAATGGCGGCTTCCGACCGTCTGCGGCGAGATATCTTCGGCATCGTGCCGCAGATTCGCTCGGCCATTCCCGGTCCGCTCTATCACTCTGCCCCCAACGCCTTCGCCATGCGCGCCGGCCGCCTCGGTGAATTGATGGTGTTGATGCCGCGCTTCGACCCGGTTGCCCTGTTAGAGCTGATCGAGGTGGCGCGCATCGACACCATGTTCATGGTGCCGACCATGTTTATCCGTTTGCTCAAGCTGCCGGACGCGGTCAAGCGCCGCTATGACGTCTCCTCGCTCAAGTTCATCATCCACGCGGCGGCACCCTGCCCGCACGAGGTCAAGCAAGCGATGATCGACTGGTGGGGACCGGTCATCCATGAGTTTTATGGCTCAACCGAATCGAGCGCGGTGACGTTTGCCACCAGCGCCGACACGCTGGCCAAGCCCGGGACCGTCGGGCGCGCGGTCGCCGGCGCCGAGCTGCGCATTCTCGATGATGGCGGCAAGGTGCTGCCCGCCGGCATCGTCGGCGAGATCTTCACGCGCTTTGCCGAGTTGCCGGATTTCACCTACCACAACAAGCCCGCTGAGCGGGCCGCCATTGAGCGCGACGGCTTTATCACCTCCGGCGACGTCGGCTATCTCGATGCCGACGGCTACCTGTTCCTGTGCGATCGCAAGCGAGACATGGTGATTTCGGGCGGCGTCAACATCTACCCGGCCGAGATCGAGGCGGTGCTGCTCAACTTTGCCGGCGTCAAGGACTGCGCCGTGTTCGGCATTCCCGATCGCGAGTTTGGCGAGAAGTTGATGGCGGTAGTCGAACCGACGGAGGCCAGCAGCCTGACGCCGGCGGCTATTGCGGCCCACCTGAGCCAGCACCTCGCCGACTACAAAGTGCCGCGCATCATCGAGATCGGACGCGATCTGCCGCGCGAGGATTCGGGCAAGATTTTCAAGCGTCGCTTGCGCGATCCCTTCTGGCAGGCGCTCGGCCGTAAGATCTGAGCGCCAACGGCGGCGCCGGCGCGCAGCTACCAGCTGATCACCCGACTTGGATCGATCAATGGTTCGAAGCCCCGAACCTGTGGCATCTTGAAGTCGTTGGCACCCGGCCAGTACCAAACGCCCTGAGAGACGAGCACGTAGGGCTGCTGCGCGTAAGGTGGGAAGGTTTGCGCTCCCGGCGGCAGGAGCGGCGGCGCCTCGGCGCGATACATGGTCGGATATCGGTAAAGGCGGGGCTGGCCGGGCGAGCCCGCGGGCCGCGCCAGACTTGCCCTGACCGCGCGCCGGTCGCTGGCGGCCGGACTTTTCGGCGGCGGCCGCGGCGCCGGTTTGGCCCGCCGCGAGAGGGCTTGCTTGCGCGTCCCTTGGCCGCCCGGGTCGCCGTAGGCCGGGCACGGGGTCTCGGGCCAACAGGCCTGCCCCGCATGATAAATCTGCGCCGCCGCCGGCGCGGCCATCATCGCGGCCGCCGCCAGCAGCGTGGCGCCGACGGCGCCAGCCCTGAACAGTTCACTCAACGCTTGGCGCTCCCACCTCGTCCCCCCCTCACCCCAGCGCTCGCCGCGCCCCGGCCGCGTTGGTTGCGAGGGGGCTGTGCGGGCAAACTTGTACGATCCGCACCGCGCGATGTCGTGCGTCACCGGGCAGGATGGTTGTCGAAAACGGTTAAGGCTGATGACCGCGCCGAACGCGTCTTTAGGTCGGCGCCCACAACGACAGGGTCAGATAGCGGGTCCACAGGATGGCAAGCGCCGCCCCGACGGCTGCGGCGGCAACCCAGCGCAAGGTCGACGCCTCCCGACTGCCCGGAAGACAGTAGTTGACGAGGCCCCCGAGCACGACCCCGCCCATCATCCCGGCAATGAGATCGGCCCCGCGGTCGAAGGTGGCACCATGCACCGCAAAGTTTGCAAACCAGCCGAGCACGCAACCCACGCCCAGCATCGTCAAGGCTGCAACGACGGTGCGATCCAAAGTCGGCATTCTCCCCCACTCGCAAATGCGTGGCATTTGCAAAGACTATACTGCGGGGGGCGCGCGGGCGACAAGCGTTCGATCGGGATCGGCCGGCCGCCCGCGCCACGGCCGCCCTACGGCCGATCACGGTCCGCCAAGGACTTGGCGCGCTGAAGTGCCACCTTTGGCTGGAATTGTAGAACGTGAGGCCGGGGGGACGCCTCAGGCCGCCGGGCGCGCCCGGCCGCCGCCATAGTGGCGGCGCTCGGCATCCAGCAGGGCCAGCCGCAACAGCAGGGCCTGCAGGTCGGGCGGCAGCGGCGCGGACGGCGTCAGGTGCGCGCGCATCAGTTTGCCAATCAGGCGGCTCGTTTCGTGTTGGGGGTGCATGGCCTAATTCCCTCTGGTCGTGCCAGCAGAACGCACACCCGGCCGCCAGCGTTCCCGCTTGCGCGCAAATTCATTGAGCCGAATCAATTAGTTAATAGAACGTTAACGGCTGCTGCCACCGACCCAAGCGTCGTCAGGAGCGTCGTCAGGCCTCGGCCCAGTCGGCAAGGCGAGCCAAAAAGCTCAGGCACTTCTCGAGCTCCTCCAGGCTCAAAAACTCATTGGCGGTATGGGCCTGGGCGATGTTGCCGGGTCCGCAGACGATGGCCGGCGCGCCGCCGCCTTGGAAGAGGCCCGCTTCCGTGCAGTAGGAGACGGCAAAGGTTTTGTTGCGGCCGGCGAGCTTCAAGGTGAGCGGAACGATCCCCGACGCCGTGTCGGCCGCATAGGCCGCGACCTGGTTGGTGGCCCGGATCGTGATCTGCGCCTCCGGCGCCAGGCGGCGCATTTCCGGGAGGCACTGCTCGGCGGCGAAGGCCTTCAAGCGCCGATCCAACAGCATCGGCTCGAAGCCGGGCAAGCCGCGGACCTCCCAGCCAAACCAGCAAGGTACCGGCACGACGTTGGAGGCGGTGCCACCCGCGATCTGCGTGACCTGCAGCGTGGTGAAGGGCGGATCGAAACGCGCATCCTGCGCGCCGGCCCTGAGCTCTGCTTCCATCCGCGCGAGTTCCCCCAGCAGCCGACCGGCGTAGGCGATAGCGTTGACCCCGTAGTGCGGCATGCTCGAATGGGCGGCCCGCCCCGTCAGCTCGACGCGCCAGCGCACCGGTCCTTTGTGGGCATCGACCACGCCCATCTCGGTCGGCTCGCCGACGAAGACGAGGCGCGGCAGGGGCAGGCGTTTGCCAAGCTCGGCGATCATCGGCCGTACGCCGGTGCATCCCACTTCCTCGTCATAGGAGAAGGCGAGATGGATCGGCATCTTCAGCCGGCGGCGCGCGAACTGCGGCACCATCGCCAGCGCGCAGGCGAGATAGCCCTTCATGTCGCAGCTGCCCCGTCCGTAGAGCTTGCCGTCGCGCTCCGTCAGGGTGAAGGGGTCGCTGTCCCAGCTCTGGCCGGCAACCGGGACGACGTCGGTGTGCCCCGACAGGGCGAGGCCCGGCGCGTCGCTGGGCCCGATCGTGGCAAAGAGGCTCGCCTTCTCGCCGTCGGGCGTGGGCACACGCTCGCTGGCAATGCCGTGCTGGGCCAGATAGTCCTCAACGAAGCGGATCAGTGGGATGTTGCTTTTGGCGCTTTCGGTGTCGAAGGCGACAAGGCGCGCCAGAAGCTCCTTGGCTGCTGCGGTGGGGGGCGTCATGGGCACCTTCAATTCACACTGCGCCGGGCGTGCGGGCTGTCCAGCGAAAAGGCGGGAATTGCCACGTTGAAGAGTTCACCCGCCGCGCTCGTCATCTGGTAGGTTCCCACCATGATGCCCGAAGGCGTCGGCAACGGACAGCCCGAGGTGTAGCGAAAAGAGGCGCCGGGCGCCAGCACCGGCGTCTGGCCGACCACACCGGGCCCCTTTACCTCTTGCGTGTGTCCCGTCGCATCCGTGATGCGCCAATGTCGAGAGCGCAACTGCACCCAATCGCTGCCCTCGTTGAGGATGTCGATGGTATAGGCCCACAGGTAGCGCCCCTCGTCGGGGGCGGAGTCCTGCTCCAAAAATTGCGGTGTGACGCGGATGCGGATGCCGCGCGTAACGGCTTCGTACATGGCAGCACCTGCCAGTGCTTGCGAATGCGGCGCTCAGCCGATTCTAGAGGCCGCGAGCCCGCGGTCAATGTCTTGGGTTAGGTCCCGGGTCGCTTCAAGCCCGACCGATAGCCGCAGCGTGCCCTCCCCGATTCCCAGCTCGGCGCGCGCCTCTGGCTTCAGGCGCTGGTGCGTCGTGGTCGCCGGATGGGTGATGATGCTCTTGGCGTCTCCCAGGTTGTTGGAAATTTTGACCAATCGGAGCGCATTGAGAAAGCCAAAGGCCGCCCGTTTGCCGCCCTCAAGTTCGAATGTGACGACCTGGCCGAAGCCGGACATCTGTCGCCGCGCCAGCCCCGCCTGCGGATGATCGGCGCGGCCGCAGAAAAGCACGCGCGCAATGCCCGGCTGAGCGGCAAGATAATCGGCGATTTCGGCGGCCGCTGCACACTGCGCCCGCACGCGCACGGGCAGCGTCTCCAAACCCTTCAACAGCACCCAAGCGTTGAAGGGACTGAGGGAGGGGCCGGTGTGCTTCAAAAAGTTGTGGAGGTGGTCCTTCACGTAGGCCGCCGAGCCCAGCACGATGCCGCCGAGGCAGCGGCCCTGGCCGTCGATGTGCTTGGTCGCCGAATAAATGACGACGTCGGCGCCCAGCTGCAGCGGTTTTTGCAGGATCGGCGTGGCAAACACGTTGTCGACGACGACGCGTGCGCCGGCCGCGCGTGCGATGTTGCAGACGGCGGCGATGTCGACCAGATCGAGCGTCGGATTGGCGGGGGTCTCGAAAAAAAAGGCCCGGGTGTTGGGTCGAACGGCCTCGGCCCAGGCTTGCGTGTCCCGGCCGTCGATTAAGGTTGAGGCGATGCCAAAACGGGGACAGAGGTCTTCCACCACATAGCGGCACGAACCAAACAGCGCCCGCGCGGCCACCAAATGATCGCCGGCCTTGAGGAAGCACAGCAGCGCAGCGGTCACCGCGGCCATGCCCGTGGCCGTCGCGCGCGCCGCCTCGGCGCCCTCGAGCAGGCGCATGCGCTCTTCGAACATGGCCACGGTCGGATTGCCGTAGCGGCTATAGATGAAGCCTGCCTCGCTCTTGAAACGTTCCTCGGCCTCTTCGGCCGACTGGTAGACGTAGCTTTGCGTCGCGAACACCGCCTCGGACAATTCGCCGAAGCCCGAGCGCAGTGTACCGCCATGCACGAGCAGGGTTTCCGGGCTTAGCCCTTCGAGGCCCACGTCAGCTTCGGGAAATGTTGGCATCGCGCTCTCCTTGCCCGGTCGCAGTGCCAGGCAACAAAAAAACCGGCTTGAATCGGCGCCGCTGCTATGCCGGGCGCTTCTTCTCGTCGGTCGGTTCGCGCACGGCCTTTTAGCGACTTGTTTTACGTGGCTGCAAGCCGGCCGGCCAAATGACCACGTCTGAGACACCGGGGATTACCGCGACCGGACGCTTGGCGTCAATGGTTCTATCGTCTAGACGGACGCGGGAAGTGAGGCGGTCGATGGCAAGAACCCAGGCGAAATCCCTGCCCCCCAAAAAGGCCAGCGAGGCCGGCATTCTGCCCGTGCAAGCGATCCGCGACCTCATTGCGGCTGGGCACGTGCGCCTTGCCGAGCCGATGGCCGCCGACCAGCTCCAGCCCGCCAGCCTCGACCTGCGCCTCGGCTCGAGGGCCTATCGCGTGCGCGCGTCCTTCCTGCCCGGTCCCAGCCAAAAGGTCGGCGACAAGCTGGCGGATCTCAAGCTGCACGCCATCGATCTGGGACCCGGCGCCGTGCTGGAAACCGGCTGCGTCTATCTCGCGCCACTCCTGGAGAGCATGGCGCTGCCGGCCGCTCTGGCGGCCGCCACCAACCCCAAGAGCTCCACCGGTCGCCTCGACGTCTTCACCCGCGTGATTGCCGATGGCGTTGCCGCCTTCGATCAGATCCCGGCCGGCTACCAGGGGCCACTTTGGGCCGAGATTTGCCCGCAGACTTTTCCGGTGGTCGTGCGCAAGGGCTCGCGGCTGAGCCAGGTCCGCTTTCGCACCGGCGCGGCCGCCGCCAGCGACCTCGCCCTCATCGAACTCAACCGGCGCGAAAAGTTGGTGTCGGCCGAGCACGCCGACATCGCCTGCGGCATCGCGCTCTCCGTCGACCTGACGGGCGATCGGCACGGCCTCGTGGGCTATCGCGCCAAGCGCCACACGGGGCTCGTCGATGTGGACGTGGCGGGCGCCTGCCGGGTGG
>DASTMQ010000588.1:0-6714 GCA_035714005.1 Hyphomicrobiaceae bacterium | reverse complement strand
TTCGTTGGGGTCGAGCATAACAGCGGCTGCCAGGCGTTGGCTGTGGGCCAGGCGCCGTGCTGGTTTGCTGGGGAGGTTTGTTTTTTCGGTTGCCGCCGTGGCCCTTGGCGCGCATGTCGGGCTTGCTCAGACCGCCTCGCGATCAGCCCAGGTCGAACTGATCCTTTCAGACCTGCCTCCGCGAACATCAAAGGATTACAGCGATCTGCTGCGTACTGCCGGTCGCAACGTCCGCGTCCACGTCCTTGCCACTAGCTCGTCGGAGACCTGGTCACTGCCCCGGTCGCGTCTGAAAGACGTGACGCGTCGACTGCAAAAGCTTGGGATTAAACCGACCGTAGTCGATATTGATTGGAACCGGCTACTGAAGCCGCCGGGCGCCGGGCTGAAGATGACGAGCGGCCAGGAGCTGGTTCTTGAGGCGCTCAAAGCATCGAACGAGGCAATGGTCGTCGGCGTTATGGCCTCCCTCGCCGACGCCCCCACCGAGTACGCCCTGACGCGCGACGCGCAAGGCAAAATCACTGCGACGCGTCCCGGGGTAAGGGTGATCATCCCCTTTAGTGACAAGGAGCAGGTGACCGCCGTCCGCAAGAGCATCGAAAAGAAAGCTCAGGGTTGGACGTGGCATGGTGAAATCGAGGGCACCGGTGAGCCGGTCATGCTCATGTGGTGGAAAGGTGGCAAATTCACGGGGGTCTTTAGTTACCGAGGCCATATCTACACGCTCAGAAACATTGGTGGCGATGTGGTTGCCATCCTTGAGACCGAGCCGGCTAAGCTGCCCCCCGATCACGGGCCGATGGCGTCACAGGCATCGGATAAAAAAATAGCTCTGAAGGACGATCCCTTGTTCTCGCGCGGCGAGGGTGCAGCCGTGCGTGACCTACAGGCTCAGAAGGACAGCGCAAGCGAGAGCAAGGGTTGGCTACGCACAGCGGGAACCTGGCCCGCGTCAGGTGACCTTGCCAGCGGCCAGGCCGGCGACAGGATCGTACCGCTTGCCGCTGCGAAGCGCCGTCAACTGGCCGCTAAAAGCATAACCATAGATGTCATGATCCTGTACACGCCCAAGGTCGCCAAAAGATATCTGGACATTGACACCGACCTGATTGCGCTCTCAATCGAGCAGGCCAATCAGTCGTTCGCAGCCAGCGGCATTGGCAACATCCAGCTTCGCCTCGCCCATCACCAGCAGATCGACTACGACGAGAGCAAGGGCGGGCACTTCGAACACCTCTACCGGATGGTCGACGGTCAAGGTCCATTCGAAAGCGTGCATGCCTTGCGCGATGAAAAGCGGGCCGATGTTGTGGTGCTGATCGTAGATGACGCTTCGGGTTGCGGATTGTCGACGCGTGTCGCCGCCGGCGCCGACGAGGCTTTTAGCGTCGTTCACAACACCTGCGCCGTACTTACCTATTCGATTGCGCACGAGATCGGTCACATCATCGGCGCGCGTCACGAGAAGGCAATGGATGCGAGCACCACGCCTTTTCCATACGGTCATGGCTACGTGAATGGCACGAAGTGGCGAGACATCATGAGTTACAGGCAGAGTTGTAATGGCTGTCCGCGCGTGCCCTATTGGTCAAATCCGACCATCAAGATCCGGGGCGAGACGGCCGGCTCGGCCGATGCCGACAATGCTAGGGTCATCCTGGAACAGGCCGAGCGGGTCTCAAAGTTCCGATGAGCGCTTGCGCCTTCGGTGATGGTCAGAGAATAGTTGGCGACAGCGGCAAGGCAGATCGAGCGTCTCGACCAGGCCAAAGGCGAGGCCGTCGCTTGCTGACAGCCCAAGCGATTGCGATATGCGCGCAATAGGCCGCGGTCCGAAAAGGCCTCCATCTGGCCAAGACGGGACGAGCGGAATTTGCGCAGAGGGACCGAACCTCACGCGCGCTGCTGCCGAGATACTCAATCCAACTCGGGCTCTCGATCAGAGCTTCACAGCAGTGCGCCTAACCGGTTCGCATGCAAGGACGCGCACACGTGTTTTTGCTGCTTAACACGCTCGCGGGCGTCCGCCATCAATCTGGCGAACGTCGCAAACGTCCTGTCGTTGGCGCACGCCGGAACGAGACCGTCTGCCAAGGCAAAGCTTCGCGTCGCGACGCGGGGCGGCTTTGATCGCCCCCGATCTCGCGCCATTGCGGCCCGGGTTCGCCAAAATGCGCGGATATGCTCGCGCCATGGAGATCGATCGCGCATCGCTGCTTGGCCGGCGCGCCGGCCCCGGGCCGCAAGCCCGGGACGGCCGCAAGCCATTGGCGCGGATCGCCTTTCTGGCGGCGTTGGTGCTGGCGCCGCAGGTCGCCGCGGCCGATTGGCTGGGCACCCTCATCGGCGCGGCGCGGCGGGTGGCGGCCGAGGCCCCAAGCGCCGGCGCGCGGGCGCTCGATAAGGTCGCAGCCCACATCCGATCGCTGCCCTCGAGCCCCAACGCAACCGTGCTTGCCGCCCAGGCCACCCCTGAGGGCCATTGGCGCTTTGTCAACAAGGCCGGCGAGACCATCACCGCCGGCACACCAGAGGAAATGCGCCGCGTCACCTCCCTCTTGGTGCCCGACGCCAGGGCCGAGGCGCGGCTCCAGCTCTATCTCACCGAAGACACCGTGTTTGCCCGTCGTGCCGCCTTCAAGGACCTGCCAAGAGGCAGCGAGCTCTATCTGTTCGTGGCCGATGAAAGCTATCGCATCCTGCGCCGGAGCGAGGCGGCCAACGAACGTCTATTTGCGGAAATACGCCCCAACCTGGTGGTCGAGCTGAGCGACGCCCAGCAGTTTGCCGAGGCCGCCTGGCAGCTTCGCCGCCCGCTGAACAAGGCCGATATCCGCGTGCTCGCCCTGGAACCGGGCAGCGCCACGCGCCTTGCTTCTGCCCCGCGCCTCGATCCCGCCAGCAAAAAGGCGCTGATCGACAGCATCGATCCCGGCAGCCTGGCGGCGGCGCTGGGCGCCGTGCGCGGACAGACCGTGCTCATCACCGGCCGTATCGACGGGGAACTCTTGCATTTCAAGGGCGCGAACGGCCCCGAGCGCAGCCTGCTGGTCAGGGACCTGTTCAAGGCCGCCGAGCAGGCCGACGTCAACCTGATCGTGCTCACCGCGGCCTCGACCCCGCGCCAGCCCGGCGGGCGCAACTGGCTATGGCAGAAAGTCGAGGTCAAGGGCCTCGAGGAGGCGCTGCAACGGGCGCGCGTCGCCGACTTCTACAACGCCCTGGCGCCGCCCAACGGCCGCTTCGCCGTCACGGCCAAAGCCGCCGGTCACCTGCGCACGCAGGTTGCGGTCGTCCCGATCGCCGATCTGCCGAAGCTCCCCGCCTCGCGCCCGCTCAGCGATATTCTGGGTGACGCCGCCGCCTCGCTCACGGGCCGCGTCATCACCACGGGTATTGAGGCCAATATCCGCAGCGCGGCGCACCAGCGCGACATCGATTGGCGCCTCTTTAGCGTCCTGCCCGCCAACGTCCAGCTCGGCTATTTCGCCCTGCTGCTGGTCGGCTTCCTCGGCGTACCGCTGGCCCGCGTCTGGTGGGCCCACCTGTGGCCGCCCGAGGATCCCGCCGAGTACGCCGGCCGCACCGGCTACTGGGCGGCACGGCTCATTCGCGACAGCGTGTTTGTGGCGGTCTTCCTGCCGCTGACCGCACCCTTGAGCGCGCCCATCAACCTCGGTCGACAGGTCTGGGACGCCATACTGGCACCGGTCCGCGCCTGGCGTTGGCTGACGCGAGGCAAACGCCGCGCGGCCGCGCCATCGAGCAGCGAGGCCGCATTAGGCAGCTCGCAGGTGGCGCTCGGCAGCCCCCTCTCGGCGCGCCACGCCGCGGAGGCCCCAAGCCTCGGCAGCTACCGTCCGAACCGCTGATGACTGCGGCAATGCGTTGGCGCGACCCGGGCCACCAACCCCGCATCCCCAGCCATCCCCCTAGCGACGGGGGGCCGGTCCCGCTATGACAGCGTGAGACACGGGAGGACTTGAGATGGCCACGCTTGCCGGCAAGACCCTGTTCATCACCGGCGCCAGCCGCGGCATCGGCCTTGCCATTGCGCTCAGAGCCGCGCGCGACGGCGCCAACATCGCCATTGCCGCGAAGACGACGGAGGCGCACCCGAAGCTCGAAGGCACCATCTACACGGCCGCCGAAGCCATCGAGCAGGCCGGCGGCAAGGCGCTGCCGCTGCGCTGCGATATTCGCTTCGAAGCTGAGGTCGAGGCCGCCGTTGCCGAAACGGCTCGCACCTTCGGCGGCATCGATATTTGCGTCAACAACGCCAGCGCCATTTCGCTGAGCCCGGCGCAGGCCACCGACATGAAGCGCTACGACCTGATGCACGGCATCAACGCGCGCGGCACCTTCGTCGTCTCCAAGGCGTGCATCGGCTATCTCAAGCAGGCCGCCAACCCGCATATTCTGATGTTGTCGCCGCCGCTCGACATGAGCGGCAAGTGGTTCGCGCCGCACGTTGCCTACTCGATGGCCAAGTTCAACATGAGCATCATTGCGCTGGGCCTCGCCGGCGAGCTCAAGGGGGACGGCATCGCCGTCAATACCCTGTGGCCGCGCACGACCATCGCCACGGCGGCGGTCAAGAACCTCCTCGGCGGCGATGCCGTGGTGCGCCGCAGCCGGACACCGGAGATCATAGCCGATGCCGCCCACCTCATCTTCAGCCAGGACGCCAAGGCCTTCAGCGGACACTTTCTGATCGACGACACCTTCCTTTATGCGCACGGCGTCAGGGATTTCGAAAACTATGCCGTCGACCGCCAGGTCGAATTGGCGCCCGACTTCTTCGTCCCGGACTCCATCCCGCCGCCACCCGGCGTAAAGGTCGCCGCCCGCATGCGCTAGGCTTGCGCGGCACCGCTTGCAAGGGCGTGGCACCCGAGGCGGCAGCGCTTGCCCGCCCGCGGTCGACGCCGACACCAAAGCTGCCGGCAAGCGGCGGCACGACCCAGAGGAAACGATGGCACAGGAAATCGAGATCACCGGCATTCGCATCCGCCCCGCGCGGGTGCCGCTGCGGCGCACCCTCAACACCCGGGTCGGGCGTTTCACGCACGGGCCGTTTTTGCTGATCGACCTCGAATTGAAGGGCGGTGGGGTCGGCCGCGTCGCCGGCTTCACCTTCATTGCCCTTGGCCAGAAGGTAGTGCCGACCCTGCTCGAGGAACTCACCCGCACCGTCAAAGGCCGCAAGATCGGCCTTGCCGATGCGCCGCAGGTGCACGATGCCTGCCAAAAACACCTCTCGCATTTGGGGCACGAGGGCCTCGCGCAAATGGCGATCTCCATGTTCGATATGGCGCTCCACGATGCGCTGGCGCGCGAGGCCTCGGTTCCCCTCTACAAGCTGCTTGGCGCCAGCGCGAGCCCGCTGCCGACCTATCACAGTTGTGGCCTCGGCATCGCCGAAGCGCAGGAGGTGGCACGGGAAGCCCGCGCCATGCTGGGCGAACACGGCGGCTTCACGCACATGAAGTTGCGCCTGGGACGCGAACACGTCGCCGACGACGTTCAAGCCTACAAGGCCGTGCGCAGCGCCATCGGTCCCGACGTCAGGCTTTCGGTCGACTTCAACCAGGGCTTGCCCGTGGCGACCGCGCTCGAGACCTGCCGGGCGATCGATCACTTCGGCCTCGCCTGGATCGAGGAGCCCGTGGTCTATGACGATTACGACACCCAGGCGCGCTTGGCCCGGAAGCTCGCCACGCCGATCCAGGTCGGTGAGAACTGGTGGAGCTGGCGCGTGGGCAAGGCCGCCATCGAGATGGGGGCCTGCGACTACATCATGCCGGACCTGCTGCGCATCGGCGGCGTCACGGGTTGGCTGCGGCTCGCCCGCGTCGCCGAGGCCCACGACGTCCCCTTCTCCTCCCACCTCTCGCCCGACTTCTCCGCCCACGTGCTCGCCGCCACGCCAACCAAGCACTGGCTGGAGTTCATGGACTGGGCGCAGGACCTGATGCTTGACCCCCTGCTGCCCGTCGGCGGCTTCACCACCCCGCGGGATCGGCCGGGCACCGGTGTCGAATGGAACGAAGCGGCGATCGCGCGCTGCCTGATCCAGGCGTAAACTCATAACCGCGCAGCCTCGCGCGCATAGATGCCAGCTGCACAACTACGCACCGTCCGCGGGGCCACGTAGCGTCCGATGTTGTCGCAGTCTTCGGGCGTGATCGGCTAGCGGTGCACCCAACGAATTGTCACAACGAAGCGGGGCACCGCTTCTTTCCCCTGCGCTTCGCTCGAATTTTGCAAAAGTATTTTGGAGCCCGTCTACGCGAGCGAGCGCATAAATCGCCTCCTGCCAAGGCCCGCTCGCCGGACGAAGGTCCCCGGTAGAAGCGACGATGCAAGATCAGAGTCTATTAGACATACGCTCCATCAGAATGCGGAGCGTATTTTGTACCAAAATCCTGCAATAACTGACGAAAATAACACGGAAAAAATGGCGAGCGAATTTTGGGACGGTCAAGGACAGCTTGCTGGATGTAATGGGGGCAGCCATGCTGGCCGATCAGTTTACATTGTGAATCAGTACGACCAAGGCAGGTTTCGGCCAAGAATTTACTGGACCGACTAGTTTAGGCCGCCCAGGATCGTGCTGCCGTCTGTCCGACAAATCGGACAACAGCAGGCAAGCCGCGCCAATCGCGGCTGGTCCTGCTGAAAGAACCAGACTGGAGGAGACATTAATAT
>DASTMQ010000587.1:0-5099 GCA_035714005.1 Hyphomicrobiaceae bacterium | reverse complement strand
TGTCGCCGTAACGCGCGAAATTGAAGGTCTCGACGAACTCGCGATAGCGCGAGTCGGCAAGCGTGTTGGCGAAGCTATCGCTCTTGTCGATGCCCTCGCTCAGAGCCTTGCGCATGAAGGCCTTGGCATAGGTCATGTCCTCGAGACCAAAGGCCTTCATGGCAAAAGCGAACAGGCGCTGATCGCCGAGGAGGTCGTCGATCGATTTAACCTGTTCGATGTGAGCCAAATAATACTCGGCCTCGCGCGCCACCGTCGGTTTTGCGCGCGTGGTGGCGAGGGCGCGGGGCAAATCGGCTGCCACGAGCTGGTAGCTGCTGATGGTCGTCGACACAACCCGAGACCTCCGTGCGGATCGAGCCAGCTTGGCAAAAACGCCTTGCCCGAAACTGGTGCCGGGCCCGGCCGCCGCGGCGGTCCGCCCGTCGCGCCAGCCTCGCGTAAGGCGCACGCGCTTTAGGTTAGGGCTGGAAAACATCCGGAGCCGTTCGCCGTGACCATCATCATCGGCCTCGTCATTACCTTGGGCTGTCTGCTAGGGGGATTCGTGGCCATGGGCGGCCATGTCCACGTGATCTGGCAGCCCTGGGAATACGTCATCATCTGCGGCTCGGCGCTCGGCACCTTCGTGGTCGCCAACCCGATGAAGACCATCAAGGATGCCGGCAAAGGCATCATCGAGGCCTTCAAGGATGCCGCGCCGAAGCGCCGCCAATACCTCGACGTGCTGGGGGCGCTGCACTCGCTGATGCGCGAGCTGCGCAGCAAGCCCCGCAACGAGGTCGAAGGGCATTTCGAGGATCCGGCCCAGAGCGCCGTCTTTCAAAAGTATCCGACGCTGTTGGCTAATGCCGGGCTCACCGCCTTCATCTGTGACTACTGCCGCCTCATCATCATCGGCAACGCGCGCACGCACGAGATCGAGGCCTTGATGGATGAAGAGATCCAGACGCTGCGGCAAGACCAGCTCAAATCCTACCACTCGCTCGTCTCGGTCTCCGAAGCGCTGCCGGCGCTCGGCATCGTCGCGGCCGTGCTCGGCGTCATCAAGGCCATGGGTGCGCTGGACCAGGCGCCGGAAGTGTTGGGCCATTTGATCGGGGCGGCGCTTGTCGGCACATTCGCCGGCATCTTTTTTTCCTATTCGGTGGTTTCCCCGGTCGCCACCAAGGTGAAAACCATTCGTGAAAAAAAGACCCGGCTCTACGTGATCGTCAAGCAGACGCTGCTGGCCTTTATGAATGGGGCCATGCCACAGGTGGCGGTCGAACACGGGCGCAAGACGATCTCCGCCTACGAGCGGCCCTCCATCGACGAGGTCGAACGCGAGACCTTGGCGTTTGCCGGCACCTCGGCCGAAGATGTTGGCCGCAAGGAGGCCGCCTGATGCTTGCGCCAACGGCAACGGCGGCCGGCCCCAACGCCCGGCGGCTCGATGCCGCGCTTGCCGGCAAGGCCAACGTCGTCGAGCGGCTGCCGACCTTGGCGCTGACCCTTGCGCGCGCCGGCGAGCTCTGCGCCGAAGGCCTGGGTGAACTGAGCGCCAAGCCGGCCCTATTGACGCTCAAGGGCATCGAGAACGGCACGGTCGATGCCATGCTCGGGGCCGACGGCGGCCTGGTGACGGGCGTGCTCTACGCGACAAAGTGGGACGCGCGGCTGTTGGTCAGCTTGCGTCAGGATGCCATTCTCGCCCTGCTCGAGCTTGCCTTTGGCGGCGATGGCAGCGAGCCGGCCGACCTCGGCACCCGCCCCCTCTCCAAAATCGAGATGCGCTTCGCGCGACGCTTCCTCGCCCGCATTGCCGCCGCCCTCGGCCAGGCGTTTGCCGGCGTGGCGGAAACGCCGTTCGTGCTCGAGGCGTCGGAGGCCGCGCCCGACGGCGACGACTTTCAGGGTGCGCAAGCAGCCGTGGCGATCGCCAGGTATCACTTCGAATGGTGTGGTCGCGGCGGGGAAATCGGCCTCTGCCTGCCGCAGTCCACGCTCGCCGAGTTGCGTACCGTGCTCTCGGTGGTGCCGAACAAGGAAAAGTTGCGGCCAGCCGATCCGAACTGGGTGCAGCGCATCGAACAGGAGATCACCCGCTCAAGGGTGGTGTTGAGCGCCATTTTGGACGAGCGACCGATGCTGCTGGGCGAGGTCATGAACCTGCGGGTCGGCCAGCTCCTGTCGTTGGCGGCAACCGCACACAGCCGGCTGGCGATCGAGTGCAACAACGAAAGGATCATGTGGTGTCATCTCGGCAAATCCAACGACGTCTATACCCTGCGCGTCGACCGGCAGGTCGACCACGATCAGGAGTTCATGGACGAAATCTTGAGTCGCTGAGGCTTGTTGGCAGGGTCAAAGGGAAATGACGGACACGACGGCAGTGAAACACGGGTCATTGTTGCAGGAATATGCGGCCGAGCTGACGCCGAGCCCGGAAGAGCTGGCGGCGGCGCTGGGGCCGGCGGGCCAGCGCCCCGGCAGCGGCAGCAAACCGCGCCTGCCCGAGCAGGCCGCGGTCGGCGCCCGCAACCTCGAAATGGTGATGCGCATTCCGGTGACCATGAAGGTCGTGCTGGGTTCGGCAACCATGCCGGTGGCGAGCCTGGTCAAACTCGGGCGCGGCGCCGTCATTCCGCTCGAACGCAAAGTGGGAGAGCCCGTCGACGTCGTGGTCAACGACCGGGTGATCGCCCGCGGCGAGGTGGTGGTCGTCGACGAGAGCAGCTCGCGCTTCGGCATCTCGCTGACCGAAATCATCGGGCCGCGGAGCAACGAGCAGCCGCAATAGCAGCCCGCCTGCCATGAGCGCCAGCCCGCAAGGCAAAACCGCACCGCTGTCGCCGTCGCTGCTGGGTCCGGCGAAGGCCGCTCTGCTTCTGTTGGCGCTCGGCAAGGCGCGCGCGGCCAAGGTATTGCGGCGGTTCGATGCGGATGAGCTGAAGCAGCTGAGCAAGACCGCCCTGACGCTGCGTCCGGTGCCGTTGGCCGAGCTCGACACCCTGATCGAAGAATTTGCCCAGCGCTTCGCGAGCGGGCTGAATTTCATCGGCTCGGTCAACGAAGTCAAAAGCCTGCTCGATGCCGCCACTGCCAGCGAGCCACCGCAACCCGCCGCCGACGCGGGCAGCGCGGAGTTGCCGGTGTGGGAGCTGGTCGCCAAGCAGCGGCCCGAAGCCCTCGAGCCGTATTTGCTGAAGGAGCATCCCCAGACCATTGCCGTCATCCTCTCAAGGCTCGGCTCGGAACCGGCGGCGGCAATCGTCAGCATCCTGCCGGCATCGCTGCGCCACACGCTGCTGGCGCGCATGCTGAATATGAAAAACATCGAGCCCGAAGGCTTGCAAGTGGTCGAGGCAACGCTGCGGGAGGACTTCGGCGCGCAGTCGAGCGGCGGCGGCGCCTACGCCGAGATCGCCAACATTCTCAATCGCCTGGACAAGAGCCAATGCGACGAGGTGATCAAGGGCTTTGCCGAGCGGCGCCCCGATGATGCCAAGGCCCTGCGCCAGCTGCTGTTCACCTTTGCCGAGCTGCCGCTGCTGCCGGCCAAAGCCCGCGGCATCCTGTTCGATCAGGTGCCGATCGAGCGGCTGGTGCTGGCGCTGCGCGGCACCGATGCCGCCTTCCAGGCCACCATTCTTTCCTCCCTCGCTTCACGCTCCAAGCGCATGGTCGAGGCCGAGCTGCAAAATCCCGTCGAGGTGCCGCCGGGCGAGATCGCGCAGGCGCGGCGCGCCATTGTCGAGGTGGTCCTCAAGATGATGGCCAAGGGTGAGATCACCCTGCCGTCGGCCGACGCCGGCGAGGAGCCGCCGGGTTAAGCCATGGCCGAGCACCACGACAAGGACAGCAAGACCGAGGAAGCAACCGAGAAAAAGCTCCGCGACGCGATCGAGCGCGGCAACACCCCCTTCTCCAAGGAGGCCGGCATACTGGCCTCATTGCTCGGCATTCTGATCATTTCCTCGTTTCTGCTGGCCGCCGGCGTCGGCCGCCTCAACGGCGTCCTGCAGCGCCTGCTCGATGATCCCGGCGGCTTCTCGCTCGAGAACGGCGCCGATGCGGTGCGCCTCCTCGAGGCGCTGGGGCTCGAGATGGCGCGACTTTTGCTTCCCGCCATCATCGTGCTGGCCGCGGCCGGTGTCCTCGCCTCGTTCCTGCAGAATTCCCCGCGCCTCGTCTTCGATCGCATCCAGCCGCAGCTGTCGCGGTTGTCCTTAAGCAAAGGCTGGCAGCGCCTGCTGGGAGGGCATGCGCAAGTCGAATTCCTCAAAGCGGCGCTCAAGCTCGCCGCGGTCTGCCTGCTGGGGGCGATGACCATCAGCGCCGCCAAGCACGACGTCAGCAATGCCATTTTCCTCGCGCCCGCCGCGCTCCCCGGTCTGATCCATGGCATGGCCGCGCGCTTTGTGGCGACGCTCGCCGTCGGCGCCGTGGTGCTGGTGGCTGCCGATCTGGTTTGGTCGCGACTGTTCTGGCAGCGCGAGCTGCGCATGACGCGGCAGGAGCTCAAGGAGGAAATGAAGCAGGTCGACGGCGACCCGATCGTGAAAGCGCGCTTGCGATCGCTGGCCCGCGATCGCCTGCGCAAACGCATGATCGCGGCGGTGCCGCGCGCCAGCATGGTGATCGCCAATCCAACCCACTTCGCGGTGGCGCTGCGCTATCGGCGCGAAGAGGGCGGGGCGCCGCTGGTCGTGGCCAAGGGTCAGGATCATATCGCGCTCAAGATTCGCGAGGTCGCCGAACAGCACGGCATTCCCGTGATCGAGGACAAGGCGCTGGCCCGCTCCCTGTACAAGGCCGTCGAGGTCGACCGCATGATCCCGCCGGAATTTTACAAGGCGGTCGCCGAAATCGTCATTTATCTGACTGCGCGTCAGGCTGCCGCAAGGCGTCCCGTGTAGGAGCAAAGCATGCAAAAGCAGCCCAATCAGGCGACCTGGGAACGCGAAAAGGCGCTGGCCGACGGCTTGCGCGATGTCGCCTCCGAGCTGCGGCTGATCGAGGCGACCGACCTCGTCGCCTTCATTCGCACCGAACAGTTCGCCAATATCGCCAATCTGGTCAACTCGTCGACCGAGCTCTACTTCAAACCGGGAAGC
>DASTMQ010000586.1:0-14614 GCA_035714005.1 Hyphomicrobiaceae bacterium | reverse complement strand
TCCAGCGCCCCGCCCGTGCGTTGCGCAAGGCCTAGAACACGACCGCACGAGCGGCATGCGCGGCCTCGCCGCCGAGGACCGCCCCCCTCGATCTGCTTGCTATCTCGCGTGCTCGGCTCAGGCGTCTTTGCTTAGCTGCATGTCTACTGGGATCAGGTGGCTTGCCGCCACAGAGGCGCTGGGGTGCCCTGAGAGGTAGAAAATCGAGCCGCAGTACTTTTCATTTGCCGGCGAGCTCACATGCGCCGGCCCATCGCAACGGGGGTCGTGCACCCTCGAGAGCCTTCGCCAGCAACTGCAGGCCACATTCGCGAGCATTGGCGTCGCCGGCCCGTTCGGCGCACCTCTGGGGCTTCTGCGTTTTAAAAGGTGAGGAGTTGTATCAGCTTTTCGTCTCGGCTACGGCAAGCGGCTCGGGCGTCGCTGCGGCGTTGATCGCCGACGGCAGAGGCCCGGCTGGCCGAGCGCGGCGTGGCGACGGCATGGCTCGCAGCTGTGTGCGGTCGGCAACCATCCGGCCGCGGCTCTACGCGAAGCACGGCTGGCGCCAGCCCGGCACGGTCCGCACCCCGGCGCAGACGTCGAGCGACCCGTTTCAGCTGGAAGTGTGGCGATACGAGAAACGCCTCAGGCGTGGCGTGGCAATGTTGCGAAAGTAGACGCAGCGCGTTCGCTGCAGGAGATTGCCTGCCGTGGTGGCGACATTGCGCAACTGGGTCGAGGCGCCCGCCAGGATGGCCTCGCTCAGAGCCGCATAACGCTGCTTCAGCAGCGGATGGTGGGCAAGGTCGCTGTTCGTCACAGCGGCGCCTATGCGCACGCCGCCATCCATCTGCTCTTGGATGTCATCAAGGCCCAGGCGATTGATATCAATCAGGCGCTCGGGCTGCTCCACGCCAAGCTTCATTAGGTCTACAAGCGTGGTCCCGCCCGCGAGAAAACGGATGCTCGCCCCCTGCTGAGCCGTGGCAGAAACCGCCGCGGCGGCAATGGCGGCGCCCCGATCGGTGGCGCGCTCCAGCTCGAATAATTTCACGGCTCACCTTTTTGCGATTGCGTCCTTCGGACCTGCTGCACGGCCGCAACAATGTTCGCATAGGCCCCACATCGACAGATGTTGCCGCTCATGAACTCGCGAACATCATCATCCGTTGGGCCACACGGCTCCTTGAGCAATGCCACCGCCGACATGATCTGGCCCGACGTACAGTAGCCGCATTGGTAGGCGTCATTTTCTAAAAAGGCGGACTGCATTGGATGCAGTTGCTCGGGCGAGCCCAGTCCCTCGATGGTAAGGACCTCGTTGCCGTCTTGCACGGCCGCCAAAGCCAAGCAGCTGTTGGCACGGCGCCCATTGATATGGACGGTGCAGGCACCGCATTGACCGTGATCGCAGCCCTTCTTGGTTCCTGTAAGGCGCAGGCTCTCGCGTATACAATCGAGCAAGCTCATGCGCGGATCGACGCGAAGCTCCCGCTTGTTGCCATTCACCACCATCGTGACAGGTATCAGCCTGTCGGCCTCAACTGGATACTGTGCGTTCATAGGCGATGTTTCCGAACGCGAAGATGACGGCGTGGCGGGGCGCCTCACACACCATAACGCCGTTGCGCGCAAGCCCGGCAGGTTCAGCGAGCTGCCGGCACCGACTTTGCTGCAACGGCCGGCCCACGGCTCGGTTCCTGCCATCAGCGGATCGTGAGCTTGCGGTGATGGTCTCACGTTTCCGCCGCCCGATGCATCGGCATTAATCCGCAGCCGAGCTGCGCTGAGGTCGCAGCAAAGGCATGATTTTACCTGCGCTAGGCGGCGGCGGGTCGGCGGCAAGGCAGGATCATCACCGGGGCGCGGCCGCCGCATGAGTGCGCGGGTCTCGACGACGGCAGGATCACCACTTTTCCAATCACCCAGGGGCAAGGTGACCCGCCGAGGCCACCCATGCTAGCCTCCAGCACCTGCGGCCCAGCTCACACGGTCGTGGGCGAGTGCTCGCTTCGGACCTCCGTCGATGCCGTTCCTATGGGGATTCCTGCAATCGCTCGGCAACCTCGAGAGGTCGGTGCTTGCGACCATCGTGCTCGTTGCTGCGCTTGTTCTCGCGTTCGCCCTGCTCGCCAGCGAAGTTCTCGAAGGCGACACCCGTGCCTTCGATGAGCGCATCCTCTTGCTGTTTCGAACCCCAACGGATCACGCCGTTCCAATCGGCCCGCCCTGGCTCAAGGAGGCTATGCGGGATATTACGGCGGTCGGCAGCACGAGCGTGCTGGTCATCATTGTCGGAGCTGTCGTGGGCTTCCTCGCGGTTTCGGGACTGCGGCATGCCGCAGGAATGATTTTGCTGTCGGTGCTGCTCGGCGTCCTGTTGAGCAACTCACTCAAATGGGGCTTTGCACGGCCGCGGCCGGACCTCATTCCCCGCGACATCGTGGTTTACACTGCAAGCTTCCCCTCGGGACACACGACGCTATCCGCCGTGGTCTATCTCACGCTTGGCGCCCTGCTGTGTCGAACGCAATCTGCCATTGCCGTGAAGGCCTACATTCTCGGCGTCGCGGGCGTTCTGACCGCCAGCGTCGGCGTGAGCCGGGTCTACCTCGGCGTACATTGGCCAACGGACGTGATCGCAGGATGGCTTATCGGCGGTGCATGGGCATTCGTGTGTGCATCCGTAATGGTTTGGCTGCAACGCAGGGGCGAGGTCGAGCCGGAACAACCGCCCGGTCCCGGACGCGGCTAGCGCGAAGGCCGCGGCCTCCCTGCCATGGTAGCGCCGATGCGTGCGAAGACCGGGCTTGGCGTGTTGCAATCTTGCTGCCTTGTCGGGGCGCAACCCCCGTCATACCCCATGCACAACCAAAGCAGAATTGGCCGCACGCAGCTTCGAGAGCAGCTCGTGCCCCTCCCGCAGGAACCCTTCCGCATGCTTCACGCGCCGTCCGAAGGTGCCGACGGCCTTCTCCATGGCTAGAAGCTCTTTGTGCGTCGTGGCGCGCTCGGACATTTGCTCGATGTCGGCCATGGTCTCTTCCAGCTCGTCGACCAACGACTTCGTGTGAAAATAATCGCGTCGCAGTTTTTCCATCACCACCTTTGAATGCTCGTGCTCGCCAAGTGCGTTTGCCAAGGCAACGGCCTGGCGGCTCTGCAAATCATAGATAGTTTTAAGAAGGTCCAATCGCTCGAGCACAGCATGCTTGCGCTCGCGCAGCTGCATAAACCTACTTCGACGATCCATTCTGACGGCAAGAATGATGCCGATCAAGGAGACGAGCAATGCCGCCGACGCCATAAAATCAGTTATTTGCATCGATTCCTCGCAGATTTCGAATCAATGACGATCATAGCTCCGGGCCGAGCGAAATTGAAAAAACAGCCTGTTGCTCGGAACTTGCGAAGCTGTCCGACGCCCAACCAGCAGACGCAGCCGCCCTGAGCGCTTTGCAAACCACCGGTTAGCCAGCATTTCGCCGATGCTGCGGGGCGGCAGGATCGTCGGATCCGAGAGGTGGACGGGGCGCCGCGCGCCCGGCATCCCCCGCGCGACATCGCCCGGCCGACCCCGGCTTCCTCCTGGCATGGCAGCGGCAGGAGCTTGCTCCAACAGCGCCATGACGACGGCCGGTTTGGGTTTCAAGTCCGCCGCCGTCGTGGCAAGATCGGCGCCTTGCGAGCTTGGTGGGGAACCAATGCAGAAACTTTGGCACTGGGCAGCCTTGGCGGCACTGCTGTTTGCGGCCACGACGGCACCGCTTGTGGCGCAACCCGCATCTGAACCCAAGCAATTCCCCGAGCGGCACCCCAATCCGACGCAAGTCATACGCATGCTCAACTTCGCGGGTGGTTTCAACCTACCGATCTGGATGACGCAGCGTCAGGGTCTGTTTGCCGCCGAAAAAATCGACGTCAAAATCGATTTCACGCCGGGCTCGACCTACCAGCTCACAAACCTGATCGCGGGCACCTACGACATGGGCTTCACGGCGATTGATAACGTCATCGCCTATCGCGAGGGGCAGAACGAGGCTTATCTGCCGCCTGGCACGCAGGTCGACCTGATAGCCGTCCTGGCCTCCGACGACGGCTTTCTGTCGATTTCGGCGCAAAAAGAGATCAGCTCTGTCGAGGCTCTGAGGGGTCGCACGGTCACGGTCGATGCCATGACCACGGGATTTGCCTTCGTGCTGCGCGAGGTTCTGGCCAAGAGGGGCGTGCCCGAGAGCGAGGTCAAATTCGAGCGGGCAGGCGGCGTCGCCAACCGCTTCCGTATGATGATCGAAAATCCGGACCATGCGGCGACGACGCAAATGACGCCGTTCGACCTGCTCGGCGAGGCACGCGGCTTCAATACCATCGCGCGTGTGCGCGACGTCCTCGGCTCTTACCTAGGGCTCGTAGCCGGCGTGCGGCGATCATGGGCCGAGGCCAATCGCGACCTCGTGGTGCGTTTCATCCGCGCCTATGCCAAAGGTGTAGAGGCGATGTACGATCCCAAGAACCGATCAATTGTCGAGGCGATCCTCGTGGCCAATGCCGCTGGAATGACGCCAGAACTCGCCACCAAGGCCTATGACGTCTACGTCAACGACAAGACCGGCTTCTTCAGGAAGCCTCTCTTCGATCCGCAAGGAGCCAACACCGTATTGTCCCTTCGCTCCAAGTATGGCGTACCGCAGAAGACCTTGACCGACGCCTCCCGGTACTATGACACCAGCTATCTGGAGGCCGCGGGGATCAAGTAGTGGGGCAAAGACGCCGGCTAGCGTGGCGTGCCTGGGGTGAGGAGCTGGCAAACGACGTTGGCCTCGTGCCATAGCCGTCAAGCCGAACGCGAATCGACTGGCGAAAACCGATTTGACCGCCCAGCCATACCCCTCGCTCGAGCGGTAAATCCCCTTGACGCCCTTCTTGACGCCCTCTTGGCGCGCCGCCTTGCTGCCCCGCCTTGCCCCCTTGGCGATTGCAAATTTAGCCGGCGGACGAAATCGGGAACGCGCTCGGGCGCTGTCCGCCGTGAAGCATGGCGCGGACCGCGTCCGCGTCGTCGAGCGCGCCGCACAGGGCATCCAAGCCGAGGCGCCAGGCGTCCCGGATGTTGCGCTCGCCAAAGCGCTCGCCGTCCGGATAAAGCATCAATCGGAAGGTGCAGGCCGCGCCCGGCATGCCGACCGCCGGGATCATGACGGCGCCGTGGCTTTCCAGGATCTTCATGCTGGCGAAGGCCACGGCCTCGATCGGCACCAGCACGCTACCGTTGCGGCGGGTGCGCCGGAGCGCGATCTCAAGGAAGTCCTCGCCCGTGACGGCGATGCCAGCGCCGGCCAGGTAACCTTTGCCTTCCAGCTCCGGCCCCAAGGCTTTCAGCACGCGCTCCGATAAGCGTGCGGCGGCGCGAATCGGCTCGGGATCGAATGCCTCCACGGCATGCCTACCGGCCAGGTACTGGCCAAGCTGGGCCTCGACGCCGAGGGAGAGGGCGCGGGCCCGGATGCGCTGAATGAGATCGCGCGCGCCTGCGACGAAGCCGGAGCGCGGCCCCGGCAGGTGTTTGTCGAGCGACCACACGGCCACGTCCGGTGCCGAGAACGCCAGCGCCGGCGGCTCGTCGAACAGCGAGATGCGCGCCGCCATGTGCGCATCGTCCAGCACCACCAGGGCACCGGCTCGCCGCGCCTCGGCCACCGCCCGCTCGGTGACGGCACGCGGCAGGTGGTTTTTGGAGGGGGAGATCAGCGTCAGCACTACCATGGCCGGCCTCGGCTCGCGCGCCAACGCCGCAACGAAGTCCTCGATCTCCGTCACTTCCTCGAAGCGGCCCTGCGCCAGGTCGACCGCCTGCTTCACGGATGGGTGCGAGCGGTCCGCCGCCACCAACGAGACGACGCGGTCGTGCGGACGCACGAGCGTCAGCATGATCGCCAGCATGGCCGCCGTCACGCGCGTCGACAAGAAGCCATCGTGGCGGGCCGGCTCGCCGCCCATGCGCTGAAGCGCTAGCGCTTCGAGTTCGCCCTGCGAGCGGGCGATGAAGTGGACGTAGGAGCGCATCGCATCCTCATCGCCCGCCGCGTAGGGAAAGGCGCGGATGAGGCCAGTGAGATTGAACAGGCCGGCGTCGCCAAAACGAGCGAAGCGGTCGCGCACGATGGCGTACGCCCGCTGCTGACGCTGCGCCTCGGCGACCTCGCCGGTGATGACCCGGCCGCGGGCGTAGCCAACCTTGGGATCGACCACGTTGCCGAAGCGGTCGCGCTTGGGCGCCGTGCTCGCGGCATGATGTTCAGTCTGTGTCCCCAGCATCTCCCCATCTCCCTTTATTCGGCCGCGCGCGCGACGGACGGGCGGCTAGTCGAAACTGCGGCAATGGCATCGCGCATGATCGACATGGCGCGATCGACCTCGGCGTCGGCGGCGATCATTGGCGGCACCAGGCGGATGACGTTGAGATCGCCCTGCGTGCCGCGCAGCTGAAAGATCAAGCCATGTTCGAGACAATGGCTGGCAATCCGCGCGACCTCGGCATTGGCCGGCGTCTTCTGCTCCCGGTCGGTCACGAATTCGATGCCGAGCAGCACGCCGCGCCCGCGAATGTCGCCGATGAGCTCGAACTCGTTGGCCATCTCGGCCAGCGCACCCTTGATGCGCTTCTCGATGCGCGCAGCCTTGCCCGCCATGTCCTCCTCGACCACAATGTCGAGGCTCTCCTCGCCGGCGGCGCAGAGGAGTGGGTCGGTGGCGTGCGAGCGGGTGGCAAAGTATCCGTTCTTGACCGCGCGCTCGGCAATCTCGGCCGTGGTGCAGACGGCGCTGATCGGCAGGCCGCCGCCGAAATGCTTGGAGATGGTAATGATGTCGGGCGGGGCGTCCTCGTGCTGAAAGCCGAACAGTTTGCCGGTCTTGCCAAGTCCGGTCTGCGACTCATCGAAGATCAACAGCATGCCGCGGCGATCGAGCTCGTCGCGTAGTGCCTTGAAGTAACCAGGCGGCGGCACGATCACGCCGCCTGCGCTCAGCACCGACTCACCGATGAAGGCCGCGGGCTTCGAGGTAAAGTTGGCGTCTGCCAGCTCGAAGCTGGTCTTCAGGCATTGCATCTTGCAGCTCGGAAATTTGAGGCCGAGCGGACAGCGATAACAGTGTGGCGCGAGGATGGCCGAGGTTGCGGGCGCCACGACCGAATGCTTGCTACGGCTCCAGGCGAACGACAACGAGCGTGTGAGATAGGAAGTCGAGCCGTGCAAGCCGGTGTGGAAGCCGAGCACGTCCAGTCCGCCCGTGGCCTTACGGGCCAGATCAACGGACGCCTCAATCGAGTCGCTGCCACTGACCAAAAACAGCGATTTCTGCAGCGGTTTCGGCAGCAGCTTGCCGAGCTTCTCATGCAGCTTGAGCCGCGGCACGTTGAGCATGGCGTTGGAGGCATGCATCAGCTGCTTGAGGGTGTCGGTGATGCGCTTGACCACACGCGGATGCTGGTGGCCGAGTGCGGCCCCCATCTGCCCCGACTGAAAATCCAAGTACTCCTTGCCGTCGGTGTCGGTGACCATCACGCCGGCGGATTTGGCCAGGATTGGCCGGTCCTCCAGGCCGCCCATATAACTTTTCTTCTCGGTTGGAAACATCCAGGTGTTGATGATTTCGCGAGCCTTGGAACGATCCATTTGGGGGTCTCCGCTGATCGAATGGGCGCTTGGGTTTGGGTTGTCAGATGCGCAAGAAGATGCGGTTGAAACGACGACGGTCCTCCAGTAGCCGCATCAACAGCGACAGGCCGCGGTTGACGATGAAGTAGATCATCAGCAGCGTGATGTAGACCTCGATCGGCGCCGTCATCAGGCGCGCACCGATCTGCTTGCCGATCTCGGTCAGGTCGGCCAGCCCGATCAGGAAGGCAAGCGAGGTGTTTTTGATGGACACGACGTAGCGGCCGGTGAGCGCCGGCAGCATGTTGAAGAACGCCTGCGGCAGCACGATCCGGAGCTGCGTCTCGAGCGGGTCCATGCCAAGCGCGCGGGCGGCCTCGATATGGCCCGAAGCCACCGAGCGGATGCCGCCGTGCACGATCTCGCCGATGTAGGCCGCCGTGAACAGGGTGAGCGCGATCAGCACGCTGGTGAACTTGGAGACCTGCAGGCCGAGGGCCGGCGGGAAGAAATAAGCCCAGAAGATCAGGATCAACAGGGGCACGCTGCGGAACGCCTGCACGTACACGGCCGACGGCAGGCTGAGTGCGCGCCGCGGGGAAGAGCGCATGACGCCGATGCCGGCGCCGAGCAGCGTCGCCGCCACGATCGAGGCGAGACCCAGCACCAACGTCAGCAGCAGCCCGCCCATGACGCCTTTGTTGAAGAGGTCACCCACCAGCAACCGCTCCCAATTCGCCGCCGTCCACACCCGCTCGAACTGCATGCGGCTCACTCGCTGGTCAGCATGGGGCGCAAGCCGCGCCGCGCCGTCATGTGGCGCGAAAGGCGAAGGCTCAGCAGATGTCCGAGACCGGCGGCGAGCGTGCACAGCATCATGTAGATCACCGTTACGGCTGCCAGCGCCTCCACGCCGCGGAAGTCGAAGATGTCGATGTGCTTGTACTGATAGGTGAGCTCGGTGACACCGATCGCCATGGCCAGCGAGGTGTTCTTGATGATGGCGACCGACTCGTTGACCAGCGGCGGAATGGTGATGCGCAGCGCCTGCGGCATGATGATCCGCCGCAGCGACTGCCCGAATCCGAGCCCCAGCGCGCGGGCACCGTCAAACTGGCCCTTGGGCACCGAGTTGAGGCCGGCGCGCACCACTTCGGCGATGAAGGCGCCGTGATAGATGGCGAGCGCCGCCACCGCGGCACCAAACTCGTAGCCGAAGTCGCGCAGCTGCAGGAACAGCCAGCCGGGCAGGAGATAGGAGGCGGAGAAGTACCAGAACAGGATCTGCACCACCGGCGGGGTGTTGCGGGCGAACTCGACGTAGAACCAGCAGACGGGCTCCGCCACGCTTAGGCCGATCCAGCGCAGGGTGCCGAACGCGAGCCCGAGCACGAAAGCCAGCGCCAGCACCCAGGCCGAAAGCTGCAAGGTGACAAGGAGCCCCTGCAGGATCAACAGGCCGGCGTCACCCCAGAGAATCGACCAGTCGAGTTTCATGGCATCGCACTTTCGCGCCCCCAACTTTTCACTCGTCCCATACCGGCATTTTGAAGTCGTCGAAGTCGGCGAGGGTCATCTTGAGCTTTGAATCCTTGCCGAGCCATTTGTCGAAGGCTTTCTGCCAGGTGCCGTCCTTCCACTGGTCCTGCAGCAGGAAGTTGATCTCGTCGCGCGACTTGGAGTCGTTCTCGCGCAGCGCGACCGCGTAGTAGCCGCCGCTGTAAAAGCCGCCCTTGGTGAGCAGCACGTAGTCGTCGGGTTTTGGTGCCTCGACGCGCAGCCCGGCGAGCAGGATGTTGTCGGTCGCCACCGCGTCGACGGTGCCGCGCTCCAGCGCAAAAAACGCCTCGGGCCAGCCCTGGAAGGTCTGAATGGCTGCCTTAGGCTGCGCCTCGGGCACCTTCTTGACGGCACCGGAACCCGCGTCCACGCCTACGCGCTTGCCGGCCAAGTCAGCCATGGAGGTGATGCCGCTCTTCTTCTTCACCAGCAGCGTCTGCGGCGTATAGAGATACGGAATGGAGAAATCGACCACCTTCTCGCGCGAGCGGTAGTGGCTGACCGTGGCGATGATCAGGTCGATCTTCCTTTGCTGCAGCAGCTGCACGCGGTTGGAGGCCTTGACCGGTTCGAACTCGAGCTTGACCCCAAGACGTCGGGCGATATCGACGATCAGATCGATCTCGAAGCCGGCGAGATTGCCCCGATCGTCGACGAACCCCATGTAGGGGGCGTCGTTCTTGACGCCCGCGCGCAGCACACCGCGCGCCTTGACCTCCTCGATCATCGGCTTGTCCTGCGCACCGGCGGTGGTAGCCGGCAGGGCGAACAGCGCTAGGCCGAGCACCAGCAACAGAAATCGTTTCATGGCTCTATCTCCTTCAACGCAATGGTGTGGGTGCTGCAACAACCTGGTTCACGGCCTCGCCTCCGGGCTCAATGTTTGAGGATCTTGCCGATAAATCGCCGCGTGCGCTCCTCTCTGGGGCTGGTGAAGAATGCCTCGGGCTTGTCCACTTCTATGATCTGGCCGTCATCCATGAAGGCAATGCGGTTCGCCACCTCACGAGCGAAGCCCATCTCGTGCGTGACCACCACCATGGTCATACCGTCGCGGGCTAAATCCTTCATGACGTCGAGCACCTCGTTGATCATCTCGGGGTCGAGCGCCGAGGTTGGCTCGTCGAACAGCATCACCTTTGGCTCCATGCACAGGGCGCGGGCTATGGCGACGCGCTGCTGTTGACCGCCCGAGAGCATGTCCGGGTAGGCGTCGATCTTCTCCGGGATGCCGACGCGCTGCAGCAGCCGCTTCGCCCGCTCCAGCGCCTGTGCGCGCGGCAGCTTGCGCACCAGCGTCGGTGCCACGATCAGGTTCTGGGCGATGGTGAGGTGCGGAAAAAGATTGAACGCCTGGAACACCATGCCGACGCCCGGGTCGAGCCGTTTCAGTCGCGAGGCGGACGTGCTGACCTTTTTGCGATCGATTAGGACCTCGCCGCCATCGACCGCTTCCAGGCCGTTGATGCAGCGCAGCAGCGTGCTCTTGCCCGATCCGCTGGGTCCGCACAGCACGACCACCTCGCCCGGCGCCACGCTGAGGCTCACCTCGTCCAGGACCTTATGCGCCCCATAGTGCTTGACCACGCGGCGCAATTCGATGGCGGGGGCGGCAAGCACATTCGGGTCGGGACGGGATAGCATCTGCACCGCGCTTAGAAACCGTGGCTGGTGATGGCGAGGATGTCGCGGCTTGCGAGCCCGTCGAGCCCCAGTCTCTCGAGCGTGTGGCCTTCTGCCATGAAGTCGCGTCCGTAGAGCGCCGAGCTCAGACGGATCAAGGCATCGATTACCGGCATGTCGATGCCGGCGACGCCGCCGAGCGAGCGATAGAACACGAGCGCGTAGGGTACGTCCTCGGTGATGAAGCGGTGGTTGAACTCCTGCGGGCCAACCGGGCCTTTGAGCTTTTTGGCGACGGATGTAAAAATCTCATCGAGGTTGTCGCCCTGCGCGCCGTGCGCCTGGCGGAAGTAGTCGTCGACCGAGATCTCAGTGGTGCCGAAGCGGCGGACGAGCGCCAGGCGCTCCTCGTCGACCAGCTTGACCAACCGCGCCACGCCCGGCGTGATGCACTCCCAGAGGATCCAGTTCTCGCCCTTCTCGGCGCGGCTCAGGTTACAGAGCAGCGGCGGCACATGATAAACGGGGTTGTGGTTGTTGAGCGAGATGGCGAGCGCATTGCCCTCAAGGCGAAAGCGCGGCCCGAAGATTGCCTGCAGCCGCCGCAAAGCCTCCCGCCCCCGCTCGGCGGGAATGGCGGCGATGTCCACAACGTCCTTGAGTTTCAGGATGCGCACCGCTGTCGGGCCCGTCTTGCGCGTCGTGAATAGACTGGTCGAGACATCGATGATGGTCGGTTTGACGCCGCGTGCCTTCAGCATGCGCGACAGCAGCAGCGAGCTCAGCCCTGTCACCGGATGCACCAGTACGTCCTGATCCTCGCCCAGGTGCGGAGCGGCGGCCGACATCAGCGCCTGGTGCGCGAAGGCTGGGGCGGCAATCATGACAAGGCCGGCGCCGACGATGCAGGCCCCAGCGTCGACGGCCACGGCAACCTTCACCTTGCCTTGGAGGACGCCGTCGGCATCGAGGCCGCCGGCAGCCGCCACGGCAGACCGCTCCGCCTCGAATGCCGACCAGATATGAACGTCGTGGCCGGCCTGCGCGAGGAAGAAGGCGTTGGCCAGCGCCACGTTGCCGGCGCCGAGGATTGCGATCTTCATATCATGAGCTCCGCTGGCTGGCGCCGTGCATGGCGATCCTCCGGTCAGCCGGCCGACGCGCGCGACCGGCGGCGCCCCTTGCCGTCGGCGTGCGCCCGCTTGGCGCTGATCGCCTTGCTCGCCGGCTTGCGTAGGGCCTTGGCTTGCGACGCGCCGGCCAAGCGCGGTTCGGCGCGCGGGTCGGATGGGCTCTGCGCCAGCTTCACCGTGTAATAGTAGCGGTCCGCCCGGTAGTGTGAGCGGAACAGCACGATCGGCCGGTCGTCGCCGACCTTGAAATGGCGCACGATATAGAGCACCGGGGCGCCGATGCCGATTTCCAACAGGCGCGCCACCTCGGTGTCCGCCGCCTGCGCCTCGATGCGCTGATGGTCCTCCCAGATGTCGAGCCGCAGCGAGCTGCGCAACACGTGCACGATCGAGGTGTTGCCGAGTTCCTGGCGGGCGACGCGGGCGCCGACATCGAGCGGCAAGAAGGCCTCGTGCAAGGCGAACGGTTGACGCTCGAAAAAGCGCAAGCGAAAGATGCGATAGACCATCTCCTCGTGCGGGCTCGCCATCACGTCCGCAACTGCCGGCTGCGGCAGCACAGGCCCTTTGGCGAGCACGCGCGCCTCGGTATCGAGCTTGAAGCGGCTCAAGTCTTCGGTGAGGCCGGTCAGCCGCGCCTCCCGGGTGACCGGCGGCAGGCGCGCCACGAAGGTACCATGACCGGGTGTGCGCGAGATCACGCCGTCCGCCTCCAGCCCTCCCAGCGCGTCGCGCACCGTCTCGCGGCTGACCCCGAACTCCTCGCACAGCGCGTGCTCGGTTGGTAGCTGGTCGCCGATCCGCATTTCGCGCTCGATGCGGCGCACCAGGATCTCGCGAATCTGCAAATACTTGGGGAATGGATCGAGGAAGGTGTGCGTCGCCGCCGTCCGTCTGCTGCGCACCCGAGCCATCCAAGGTTGCTGGAAGCCTTTTGACGAGGAGTGTCGACATTTCTTGTCTGCTCAGCCATACATTAGTGGCGTTCCAATCTGCGGGTCAACAGGCTTTGGAGCCGCCTTGATGAGCAAATCGGTGGCGCGAATGCCGAACCGCTGTGCAGGCGGTTGCGCGTCATGCCTCCGACCTGGATGGAGATGGACTACGCCGCGCTCGGCACGAATGTCGCGGCGCTGCGCGGCGGCTTTCGCCCGCCACGCGCCTGATCGCCTCGGTTAAGGCCAACGCCTACGGCCACGGTATCATCGAGGTGGCGCGACATTTCGCCGAGCGCGCCATCGACAGCCTGGCGACAGGGTCGTTTGGCGCGGCGCTCGCCGTGCGCGAGGCCGGCATCGACGCCGACATCATCATGCTCGGCGCGACGCTAGCTGAAGGTATGCCGCAGCTATTGGCGCATGGCTTTAAGCCGACGCTGCACACGCTGGAACTCCCCCGAACCCCGGCTCGGCGAGATCACAAGCGTGCTTGGCGCCGACGGCGTCGGCTGCATCAGCCTAAACGACATCGCAGTGGCAAGGCGTCAGTGCTAGCGACGTGCTGATGGGGCCAACGGCCGCTTGCCCCGGATCGACCTCGCAAAGACCGCAGCAAGCTTGCCGCCTTAAGGCCCGGCGCGACATCGGCCGCGGGTCCGCTGGTCAATCTTCAACCGCATCGGCGTGCGCGCCGAGTTCCCGGCGAGGTCGGCAAAGGCCTCGTCGAGAAAGTGATGTGAGCGCACAGCGCTGGCGGCGGCAGCAGCGAGCGTTGGCCTTCGTTGCCGGGCTCGCTGACGCGCGTTAGCGAGCAATCTTTTTGCGCCCCGATGTGCTCGCCTCACCACAGGCGTGCGCATGTGGGGTCAGATCAACCCATCGTCGTAGTTCGTTGATTGCGCTCGCCGGTTTTTCTCCAGCTGTACCGCGAAGCCCGCGGCGAGGCATTCTGGCGATCGTCATTTCGTTTCTGGTGGCTGGCATGTGCTCATCTTATAGTGGATGCGAGTCCTTTTTTGGTCCGGTGCGGGGATTTTTTCCCATAACAGGGAGCACGCGGACATGGTTATTGCGCGCAAGTGCACGCTTGCGCTGGCTACGCTTGGCACCCGAGCGCCTGCAGCAAGACCGGCGGCCGCTGACGATGGTTGCATTAGGTCCTCCCCGCGCCGGCGTGTCTCTGGTGCGGCCGTGCGGTTGCACGAATTGATTGGGTTCTTTTCCGGTCCGTCATGCGGGCATGCTCGCGAATTTCGACGGCGTCTCGGATTTTGACGATGCTGCGCCCGAGCCTAACCGGGTCGGCAGCGGACGTCGTCGTCCTGGCGGCGCCAAGGCGGCGGATCACTTTTTCTGCGCGCGTCGCAGCGTCGCGTGAAGAGCATCGCTAGCCTGCTCGAATTGGCCGGGCGGGGTTGTAGATGGCGTCAATTCAAACAGAGCACGGGGAAAATGAGCCCATGACCTCCCGGTTGGACACGCTCACGACGCTCAAGGCTCGGGGCTTAGCCGTCATAACGTGCGCTTTGCTGCTGCTGTCCAGCGCCGAGGCCCAGGCCCCGCAGGACAACAACCAGCTCAAAGAGGTGCAAGTTGCGGCGGGTGCCTTCTCGTTGGGCGATCCAATTCCTGCGTGGGTCGAGCCGGTTGCGATCCCGGACGTCAGCCAGGTCCACCCGATCGTGCTCCGCCTGGCCGACAATCAGTATCTGATCGATGA
>DASTMQ010000585.1:0-5601 GCA_035714005.1 Hyphomicrobiaceae bacterium | reverse complement strand
GCTCATCTCCGGGTCGGTGCCCGGACCGCCGCCCGGAACTTCGAGCTGCGGTTGATACGTGAAGTCGTAGGGCCAGTGCGCCGACATGGTTTGGATAAAGGTGAAGAGCGGCTTGGATGAGGTCCGGAAGTGCCGCTCCATCTCTTTGAGCGCATTGCCATAGTAGAAGCTGTCACGCTCCTGCGCCGACGGCGCGCCTTGCGCCTTGAGATCGAAGATTTCGGTGAGGCCAATGGAGCTATAGAAGCGGTCGTTTGAGACGAAGTTCTTCAGCATCGGGTAGAATACGATGTTGCGGTAGTCGCAGCGCTGCAAGGCCTGCGGCAATGTGTCTTTGAGTTTGCTTTGCGTGAAGGTCTGCACGAACTGGCGCATGCCGCCGAAGGAGTGGGTGGAGACCCCCGCCAGCAGCGAGAACTCCGTCAGCCAGGAGGCGCCGCCGTAGGTTTCCACGCGTAATGCGTGCAGTTGCTCATCATCGGAGCGAAAAAAAGAATCGATCGAGCTGTCGTAGCGCAGCGTGCGAAAGAGCGAGGGTTGCACCACCGATTCCTGGTGCACAAGGATGATGTGCGGCGGCTTGCCCCAGCTCTGGCAGGTCTTCGGGATGGCGAAGGCGGGGCCGGCGGAGTTTGGCGCCGCCTCCAGCAGCGTGCCGCGATAGAGCGCCTCGATGGTCTCGCCCCACGAGGCATAGAAGGAGGAAAGATAGAGGCCGGAGAAATAGAATTGCATGTGGCGCCGCTCGCCTTTGGCGTAGGCGCCGAGCGTCGCCACCAGGATGCAGGCAACGACGGCAACGGCCGCCCAGCGGCGGGGTATCCGGCTTGGGTCCGCGCGGTAGGCGAGCCAGCTTACGCCAACGATAGCCGCGAGCGCCGCCAAGAACGCCAGCACGTAGCGGCGGTGGTCGCTCCACAGGAAGCTGATCGTGGACCAGGAACTGAGATAGAAGACGAGGTCGTAAGCATGCACGACCATGTTCATGATCGAGCGCTTCACGGCCGCGACGGCCACGACCACAATGATCAGGGCGGAGACGAGGACGCTGGCGAACAGGACCCGCCGCGACAAAAGGACCACGCCGCCGATCAGGGCGCCCGTCACGGCGGCGGTGAAAAGAATGTTGGCCGCGCCACCCTCGTCCAACCAGAAGTACCTTGCCAACACCCCACCGAGGACGGTCACGACCGCCCAGGCGGACGCCGGGCGCAATTCGAGGTCGAAGAGCCACTTGCGTCCGAGCGCGCGTGTTCGCGACCAGCGCGACTTTCTTGCTGGCAGACCAACAGTTTGATCGCTCATTTTAGGGACGCCCGGGATGTCATACAGCTGTCATAGACCATCACAGCTGCGATGAACCGGCAATGAAGAAGAAGTGCCCAAAGCGGGCGCGCTCGGCGCCGCGTGCAAGTGCGAAGAAATCGTCAGAATACCCATAGGTTGGGCATAACCTTATGATCAACAAAGATAAAACGCTCGGCGATATTTATCCATGTGCGCACGATTGTGCGGGAACCGATGGCATACATCCTGCGTTCATGTTCGAGTAGTTATCGATGAGGGAGAGACACCGAGACGTGCCCGAGCGCTTCGATCTGGCACATCCGGCTCGACTTTGCCGTCTTCTCTGGCTGCTCGCAGCGGTGCCAAACCGGCCTGCCGGGGATGCGCTCGGAGGCTGAGATCGTCGGGTGGAGGGAGAATTTCCTTGTAACAACTTGTGACGCGGCGTCGCTGGCGGCTCGCCTTTACAAGACCCAAATTGCCAGCCCATATGCGCGCAGGCATGCCGTTTGGAGAGTTCGATGCAATCGAATGCGGTGAAGTCGTTTGAGCTTGAACTCGATTGGACAGCTCAGACGATCCTACCAATTGAATTTAGAGGCCAAGAGTTACAACTGGAGGCACGTGCCTACCAGGGGACCGATCCGAACACGCAGGCTTTGGTTTTGGTGCACCGGTCGAAGGACGCCGGCGACCAGCTGCCTGTCGTTCGCGTGCACAGCGGCTGCGTCACGGGGGACATCTTTCACTCCCTGCGCTGCGACTGCTACCCGCAGCTGCAGGCCGCCATGGATCGAATCGTCTCAAGCCCGACGGGTGTGCTGGTCTACCTGCCCTACCAGGAAGGCCGCGGCATCGGGCTCGTCAACAAGATCCGGGCCTACGCGCTGCAGGATCGTGGCTACGACACCGTGGATGCCAATGTCGCCATCGGCGCCCCGATCGAGGCGCGCGACTACGACCTGGCCGCTCACATCCTATTTGACCTCGGCTATCCCGAGATCCGTCTGCTCACCAACAATCCCGCCAAGGTCGAGGCCCTGCGGGAGGAGGGGGTGGATGTGATCGAGCAGATACCGCTCATCGTCAAAGCCTCTCCCTACAACAAGCGCTACTTGGCGACCAAGAAGGAGCGCATGGCGCATAAGCTGTAGGGCGCTGCGGCACCCTCGGTCGGCTAACGAAGGCGCGCGGAGCCCCCGCGCGCCTTTGCCTTGCAAGGGGCTTGCCTGCGCCGGCTTCGGGTCGGGCGCTTGCTTGTGCGGCCGGAGCTGCTGCGTTTAAGTGTTGGCCGGTGCGCGTTGCGCCCGGCGCCGGCGCGCGCGCCTTGCTTTGCGGCGCCCGGAGATGAGCCCATGTACACGCCCTTCGATCTCAGCGGCAAGGTCGCCCTGGTGACCGGCGGCAATAGCGGCATCGGTTTGGGCATGGCCCGCGCCGCGGCCCAGGCCGGCGCCGACGTGGCCATCTGGGGAACCAATGCGGCCAAGAATCGCGCGGCCAAAGCGGAACTTCAGGGCCTGGGGCGTCGCGTCCTCGCTCTCGACTGCGACGTCGGCGAGGAGGCGGCCGTCGAGGCGGCCATGGCCGAGACGCTGAGTGTGCTCGGTCGCCTCGACGGCTGCTTTGCCAATGCCGGCATCAGCGGCCGCGGCACGCCGTCGTTCTTGACGATGACGGCCGAGGAGTGGCACCGCGTTTTGAAAGTCAACCTCGACGGGGCCTTCTACACCTTTCGCGCCGCCGCCAGACACATGGTCGAGCGCGGCGGCGGCGGTGCGCTCGTTGGCACGGCTTCGCTCGCCGCCATTGAGGGTGCGGCGCGCAACGAACACTACGCCGCCACCAAGGGGGCGCTGATTTCGATGATCCGCGCGCTGGCGGTGGAGTTTGCTCGGCACGGCATTCGCGCCAACGCGATTTTGCCGGGCTGGATCGAAACCAATATGACGGCGGGCGCGATCGCCAACGAAAAGTTTGCAGGCAACGTGCTGCCGCGCATTCCCATGCGACGCTGGGGAACCGGCGATGATTTCGGTGGCATTGCCGTCTATTTGCTGAGCGATGCGTCCCGCTACCACACCGGCGACACCTTCCTGATTGACGGCGGCTATGCCCTGTTTTGAGGCGGCCTCGCCGCAGCGGCGCGCGGGCGCGCCGCGGCCTAGCGTCGCCCGGCAAGCACGTGATTTTGCACGCCGCGCTGGCCCAGCAGTGGGCGCTTTGAGGAGATGGCGCCCGCGTTCACGCCGGCCCAGCCGATCTCGCCCGAAAGGCGCCCGTATTCGATTTTTGGGCAGCGGTTCATCACCACCTTGAGGTTGGCCGCCGCCGCCGCCGCCGCCGCCTCCTCGTTGCGTACACCCAGCTGCATCCAGATCACCTTGATGCCGAGCTTGTCTTTGAGGGCGATCGCCTCGCGCGTGATCTCGAGGGCGGCCTTCGAGCCGCGAAAAATATCGACAATGTCGACGGGCGCCGCAAGCTCGGCCAGCGATGCGAGCACCGGTTGGCCGAGGATGCTCTGGCCGATGGCGGTCGGATTGATCGGCAGCACCCGGTAGCCTTTGCCCAACAGATACTTCATGGCGAAGTAACTCGGCCGGTTGCTACTGCCGCTCGCGCCAACCATGGCAATGACGCGTGCCTCGCGCAGAATATCGGCGATATAGGTATCGCTATAGGCGGTGTGGTCCATGGCCTTGAGCCCGATGGCGGCGTCCCACCGCCGCTTTTGGCAGGCGCCGGACGGGAATGCAACGTCAGCTTTGTTTCCAGTCGGGCTGGCGTTTTTCGAGAAAAGCCCCAATACCCTCCTTGGCCTCGGCATGCAGCATGTTTTCCACCATCACGTTGGTGGCATAGCTGTAGGCGTCGGCGAGTTCCATCTCGAGCTGGCGGTAGAAGGCTTCCTTGCCGATCGCCACCGTAGCCTTGGGCTTGCTGGCAACGAGCTCTGCCAGTGCCAGCGCTTCCGCCATGACGCGCGCCGCCGGCACGACGCGATTGACGAGGCCATAGTCGGCGGCCTTGGCGGCGCTGAGCTGTTCACCCAGGAGAAGCATCTCCATGGCGCGCTTGCGCGGGACATTGCGCGACAAGGCCACCATCGGCGTCGAACAGAAAAGACCGATATCGACGCCGGGGGTGGCAAAGGTTGCCTGCGTCGCCGCGACCGCCAGATCGCAGGTCGCCACCAGCTGGCAGCCGGCGGCCAGCGCCGGCCCCTCAACGGCGGCGATGAACGGCTTGCGGCAGCGCACGATCGACAGCATCATATCCGCGCACTGCCGCATGATCTGCGCATGATAGGCGCGACCCCCATCGGCATCGCTGCGCCGGGCCGTCAACTCTTTCAAATCATGGCCGGCGGAAAACACCGGACCTTCCGCGGCAAGCACCACGGCGCGCACGCCGTCGTCTCCGTCGGCCTCGCTAACGGCCGCCTGCAGCGCGCCCAGCATGGCTTCGGACAAGCTGTTGCGCTTTTCCGGCCGCGCTAGCGTGAGGATGCGCACGGCGCCGGCGCGTTCGCGCTTGAGCTCGCCGCCCACGCGCGGTGTGGGCGGGGGACGGCGAGCCACCGATTTCGGCGCCGGCATGGGCAAGCTCCCGTCCTATTGCAAGACCGCGTCGATCTTGTCGTAATATTTGGTGACGATCTCGATATTGCTCGGAAACTGAATGGGCGCGGCCGATTTCAGGGCATCATTCAACTCGTCGAGCATTTGCTTTTTCTCTTTGTCGGGGATCGACTTGTCGGCGGTAACCTCTTCGATCTCCTTCTTGATGGCAATCTGCGGCTCGGTGAAGGCCTTGGTCTGCGGATCGATCCCGGCCATCACCATGGAAATCGTGCCGGCGACGTCGTCATACTCGCCGAAGGACTGAAAGCCATGCTTCTTGGCGATCGACTCGAGCTCGGCCTCGATCTTGGGATCGGGCTTGTCGGAGGTGCTCCCCTGCATCTTTTCCGCAACCCCGGCCATGTCCTGCTGCGCCGCAATGAAGCCTTCGACGTGCTTGTCGGTCAGCTTAATCTGCTTGACGGGCTGGGCGGTCGCAATGGCGGCTGGGCAGGCGAAAGCGACGGCCAAGAAAGCAGCGATCGCCAGGCGAATCATCTGATGCATGACTATGTCCTCGTTGCGATATCGGGTGGGAGCATAGAAAGGTCTGGTAAGCGTGCCAAATGACAAAAGTTGGACGTTAGGCGGAATGCCGGACCACGAACAAAATGGGCGTGGCCTTGATGCTGCACAGGTCGAGGCGCTCATTAACAGCCAGTTTCCGCAAATCCATGTCGGCGGCCGC
>DASTMQ010000584.1:0-3271 GCA_035714005.1 Hyphomicrobiaceae bacterium | reverse complement strand
CGCATGCAGCTCTTGGGCGGCGGCGACGTGAAGATTGAGGAGGCGGGAGAGCGGCAGGTAGATTTGTTCGACCTCCACCATCGACAGGTCTTCGATCAAGCCGGCGAGCTGGTCCAGCTCGCGCGGCACAAGGGTCATGGGCGTGTCGGCCCGCAACTTGGCCCACTCGTCGCGGGCGAAGACCCGGTAGGGCGAAAATCCAAGTGCAGAGCGCGCGGCGAGGCTGCGCTGATCCAAGGTGCCAGGATCGTCGGTAACAGTCATGACGAGCCGCCGCGGCGCGCGGCCTTCTCGGCAATCCCTGACGTCGCCATGCGGGACCGCAGCTCCGCCAGTATCTCCTCCAGTCCCACCTGTCTGCTCTCGAGCAGCACCAGCAAATGATAGACGAGATCTGCCGCCTCGCGCGTCAATGCTTGCCGGTCGCCGCCGAGCGCGGCGATAATGGTCTCGGTGCTCTCCTCGCCGAGCTTGCGCGCACAGCGTTCGACGCCAGCGTCGAGCAGCTCCTTGGTATAGGACGTGCCGGTGGCGGCGCTGCGGCGGCTGCTGATCAGCCGGGCCAGGCTCGGTAACACGTCGTCAAACTCGGGCGTCGCGGACATTCAGACTTTCCAAGGCATGCCGGTGAGCGATGGCACGATCCCCGGTGGCAATCAAGCACGGATGCGGCGCGCGGGTTGGGTCGCCTGTAGGCCCAACCCCGCCGTGGAGCCTCCGTCCCGGCGGCCGGCAGGCGTTCCCGCGTGGGCGGGCCGGTTCCCACGCCGCCATCGCCGTGCGATCGCAGCGGCCGGGGTTTGCTGTCAGGCGCCGATCCCGCTAGCCCACCAGGCGGGTGCGGATGTAGTCCAGCTGGTCGAAATTGCCATAGCGGATGGTCAACGTGCCGCTCTCGCCAGGCCCCGGCTTGATCTCGACCTTGAGCCCCAACACGTCAGCAAGATCCTTCTCGAAGGCGCGCGTGTCGGCGTCCTTGTCCGGCGGGTGCCGACTGGGGCTGATGCTGCCCTCACCGGCTTTGCCTTCACTCTGCACCAACGCCTCGACGGCGCGCACGTTCAGGTCTTGCGCGACGATCCTTTGCGCCAGGGTTTCGGCATCCTCACGGCCAACCAGAGCCCGAGCGTGGCCGGCGGTCAGCACACCATCGGCGACGAGCGCCCGCACCGCGACCGGCAGTCGCAGCAGCCGCAGAGTGTTGGCGATGTGGCTGCGGCTCTTGCCGATCACCTCGGCCAACTGTTCCTGGGTATAACCAAAGCGCTCGGTGAGATCACTATAGCCCGTCGCCTCTTCAATGGCATTAAGATCTGTACGCTGCACATTTTCGATCAGCGCAACTTCGAGCACCTCTTGATCACTCAGATCACGGACGATCGCGGCTACCTGGTGGATCCCGGCGCGTTGGGCGGCACGCCAGCGTCGTTCACCGGCAACGATCTCGTAGCCACCGCGGCTGGCGTCGGGCCTGACGATGATCGGCTGCAACAAACCCTTGGTGCGAATCGAGTGCGCTAGTTCTGCCAACTCCTCATCGCCAAAGTCGCGGCGAGGGTTCAATGGGCTGCGGTGAAGCTGGTCGATGCCGACCGTGCGCTGTTCGCCTTCGGGCGGCAGCCGCGGCCCGCCGGTTGGCGCCTCCCCGATCAAGGACGCAAGGCCGCGGCCAAGTCGGCCTTTTTGCAGGGGTATTGGCATCGAAGGTCCCCAAGTCTTATGGGCGTCGGACACGGACGTCCTCGCTAAAAGTCGGGCCGCAGGCTCTGCGTGGCCGCGATCGCATTCAAGCTGCTCTGAGGCGCTGCTCGCGCTCGATAATCTCGGTCGCCAGACGGATATAGGCTTGGCTGCCCGGACATTCATAGTCGTAGAGCAGGATCGGCTTGCCGAACGAGGGCGCCTCGGCCACACGTACGTTGCGGGGGATCATGGTCTCGTAGACTTTGGGACCAAAGAAAGCGCGCACCTCAGTCGCCACTTCCTTGGAAAGCGAGGTGCGGGCATCGTGCATGGTGAGCACGACCCCCTGAATCTCGAGGCTGGGATTGAGCGTGGCCTTGATCTGATCGATGGTTTCCTTGAGTTGGGATATGCCCTCCAAGGCGAAGAACTCGCATTGCACCGGTACCAGCACGGCATGCGCCGCTACCATGGCGTTGAGCGTCAACAGATTAAGCGAGGGCGGGCAGTCGATCAAAAGGTACGTATAGGGCACTTCCACCGGCCGGGCACGCTGCTCGGCGATCAACGCGGCCACGGCATCGCGTAAGCGGAAGGGCCGGTTGGACTCGCTCATCATTTCCGACTCGAGGCCGACCAGGTCGGCGTTGGCCGGTACGATGCTGAGGTTTGGCACCAAGGTGGCCATGGCGGCAGTGGCAATGCTCGAGGTGCCGCTGAGGACATTGAAGGTCGTCAGATGCCGGACATCCTCGGCAACTCCGACGCCCGTCGAGGCATTGCCCTGGGGATCAAGGTCGACGATCAGCACCTTCTGGCCGACCGCGGCCAGGGCGGTGCCCAGATTAATGGCCGTGGTGGTTTTGCCCACGCCACCCTTTTGATTGGCGATGGCAAGGACGCGAAGCGCGGCGGCTCCGGGAAGCATGCCAGTCACGAGCGCGGCTCCTTCCAATTGGGCTTAAGCGTGCTGACCCGCACGATGTGGGCCTCCGCTTCGGTAGAGCTCGGGATTAACTCACTGGTGAACGTCCACACCTTGCGGGCGGCCTCGACCTCCTTGGCCGCCTCTCGGCCCTTCGGAAACAAACCGATCGTACGGGGTGACAAGAACGGAGCGGCGAGGTTCAAGAGTTTGTCGAGGGGCGCCAAGGCACGCGCCGTTACCACATCCGGCGGCGCAACCCTACTTTGAGTCGCGTAGGTTTCGATTCTTGTCGACAGGATATCCACAGTGATACCGGTCCGGCGGGCAACCGCGCCCAGGAACGCGGCTTTGCGGCTATCGCTCTCGATCAAGGTGACGCGCCCAGACTGCGGTGGCTCCGCCCGGGCTGACTCGGCTGGGCAAGGCGCCGCGGCCCTCGCCCAAGGGGCCTCCGCCAGCAAAATCGCCACCACGAGGCCGGGAAAGCCTGCGCCCGAGCCCAAGTCGAGCCAGGTTCGGGCCGCGGGGGCAAGGGCCACGAGTTGAGCCGAATCGGCAAAATGGCGCTGCCAAACGGCGGCCAGCGTCCGCTCGGCCACCAAATTAACGGCCTTTTGCCACTGCCGCAGCAAGGCCTCATAGGTTTCAAGGCGCGCCACG
>DASTMQ010000583.1:0-14576 GCA_035714005.1 Hyphomicrobiaceae bacterium | reverse complement strand
CAGGCCGATCGCCTGAAAGCGCTGCTCGTCGGGGCGCTCAAAGCTCAGCTGTGCCAACTCCACGAGGTCGAGGCGCTTGGTCGGTGCCATCATGCGCTGGGGCCAGGCCAGGCTCAAGGCGATCGGGGTGCGCATATCGGGTGAGGACAGCTGGGCCAGCATCGAGCCGTCGCAGTAGCCCACCAGGGCATGAATGATCGATTGCGGGTGGACGACGATCTCGAGCTTATCGGCCTCGATCCGGAACAGATGATAGGCCTCGATCAGCTCGAGCCCCTTGTTCATCAAGGTGGCCGAATCGACGGTAATCTTGGGTCCCATCGACCAATTCGGGTGGCGCAGCGCCTCGCTCGGGGTGGCGCGGGCAAGCTGCTCCAGGCTCCAGGTGCGAAACGGCCCGCCGGAGGCCGTCAGCACGATGCGCTCGATGCTGTCAGGGGCGGCGCCGGCGATCGCCTGGAAGGCGGCCGAATGCTCCGAATCCACGGGGATCAGCTCGGTGCCCGCCTGGCGCACGGCCTCCATGAAGAGCTCGCCAGCCGAGACCAGGCATTCCTTGTTGGCGAGCGCCACCCGGCGTCCTTGCGACACCGCGGCAAGGGTCGGGCGCAAGCCGGCGGCCCCCATGATGCCCGCCATCACACAGTCGGCGGGCCGCAGCGCCGCCTCGATCAACCCCGCCATGCCGGCCGCCGCCTCGATACCGGTTCCGGCCAAGCGTTGCTTGAGATCCTCGTATTGGGCCTCCTCGGCGACCACCGCCAGCTCGGCGCCGTGGCGGATCGCGAGCTGTGCCAAGCGTTCACAATTGTGCTTTGCCGTCAGGGCCACAACTTTGAAGAGATTGGGATTTCGGCCAATCAAATCGAGCGTGCTCTGTCCCACCGAGCCGGTCGCGCCGAGCACGCTGACGCGCTTGACGGTACCGGCCGGCGCCGACCCCGATCCCTCCGCCGCGTGCAGACTTGAAGGTTGCTCGCCCCTTCGCACCGCCGCTCTTGCGCCCATTCTCAATACCCCAACAGCAGCGCCCGTGCCGGCGAATGCACGTCGACAAAAAAGCCCGCCAAACCCGCCGCCGTCGCCGCGATCACCAGTCCATCCAGGCGATCCATGATGCCACCGTGGCCCGGTATCAGCGCGCTGGTATCCTTGGCGCCGAACCGGCGTTTGATGGCCGATTCCATAAGATCGCCCATTTGCGCCAGAAAGGCGAGGACCGCCGCCGTGGCCCCCAGCCGCAGCGCGGAACTGCCCGGCACGGCCGAGGCCATCAGGGCGCCCGTGATGCCCCCCGCCAGCACGCCACCAAAAAGCCCGGCCCAAGTCTTGTTTGGCGAAACGCCGGGCCACAGCTTTGGCCCGCCCAGGCCGCGGCCGGCCAAAAAGGCGCCCGTGTCGGCCGCGATCACGACCAGAATGACGAACACGGCCGCCCGTAGGCCATAAGTTGGATCCGAGCGCAACCATATCAGGATAACCGCCGGTAAGCCGGCATAAAACACGCCAAGCGCGGCAAAAAGGCTGTGGCGGCCAAGGCTCAGCAGCATGGCCAAGATCGCCCCGATCGGCAGGGCCAGCAGGCCGAGGCCGACGAAGCCAAGCGCTGCCAGGCCCACGGCGAGCGCCGCGGCACCGACATGCACGGCGGTCACGATCTCGGCGCCGCGACCGTGCACCAGGCGCACCCATTCCCAGCTCAGCACCAGGGCCAGCAAAAACACCAGGGCATTAAAAGCGGCCGGGCCCGCCGCCAGGGCCACGGCGGCGATCGCCGCCATGGCGATGCCCGAGACGAGACGGGTGGAAAAGTCGCTGCCCAGCCACGCCGTGCGGGGAGCACCCTGCTGGTCGCCCGGCTCGCGTGTCTCGTTCATCGGCGCGACCCCTTGCCTGCCCCTCGGCGCTAGCCGGTCGATTGCGTCGCCACACCGCCGAAGCGGCGCTGGCGACCGCGGAATTCGTCGATGGCGTGCCTGAGCAGTTCGCCCCCGAACTCGGGCCAATAGGCATCGAGGAAAACGAATTCGGTATAGGCGGACTGCCAAAGCAGGAAATTGGACAAGCGCAGCTCACCGCTGGTGCGGATCAACAGGTCGGGATCGGGCACGCCATGCGTGTCGAGCTCGGCCGCCAGCGCCTCGGGCGTGATCGCCTCGAGGTTGATCGCCCCCTCGAGCACGCGCCGAGCCAAGCGGCGCGCCGCCTTGGCGATCTCGGTGCGCGAGCCGTAGTTGAAGGCAATCATCAGATTGAGCGCGGTATTTCGGGCGGTGAGCGCCACCGTCTCGTCCATCAAGCCGAGCAGCTCCGGGTCGACGCCGGTGCGTTCGCCGAGCACGCTCACGCGCACGCCGTTGCGGTGCAGCTCCGCCAGGTCACGCCGGATGAAGCGCTTCATCAGGCCCATGAGGTCGTCGACCTCGCTGGCGGGGCGGGACCAATTCTCGGAGGAGAAGCTGTAGATCGTCAGGTACTGGATGCCCAGCTCCATTGCCGCCCGCACGGTGCGGCGCACGGCCTCCACGCCGCGCCGATGGCCTTCCGAGCGCGGCAGCCCGCGCTCAGCGGCCCAGCGGCCGTTGCCATCCATGATGATGGCAACGTGGCGCGGCACCTGCGCGCTGGTCTGCCAGTGGCTTCGTTTGTTCTGCTCGTTCATGGATCAGGCATCATGCCCCAGCGGCGCGGCGCGGACGGCGTCGCTGTGGCTAGCCGTCCCCCTCGCGCTTTGCCTCCCCTCAACCATCAGACCTGCTTGATCTCGGCCTCTTTGCCGGCCAGCGACTGATCGATCTCCTTGACGAGCTTGTCCGTCAACTCCTGCACCTTGCTCGAATTCTTGTGATGGTCGTCCTCGCTCATCTGGCCATCCTTGTCGAGCCGCTTCAGCAACTCCATGCCGTCGCGGCGCACGTTGCGGACCGCCACCCGGGCATGCTCGGCGTATTTGTGGGCAACCTTGACGAGCTCCTGGCGCCGCTCGGAGGTCAAGGCGGGAATGGGAAGCCTGATCAGGGCGCCATCGACCACGGGATTGAGCCCGAGGTTGGCCTCCCGGATCGCCTTTTCCACGGCGCTGACCTGGCCCCGGTCCCAAACCTGCACGGAAATCGTGCGCGCGTCCGGGGTGGACACGGTGGCGACTTGGTTGAGGGGCATGCGCGCGCCGTAGACATTGACCACGACGGGGTCGAGGAAATGCACACTGGCGCGCCCGGTGCGCAGGCCGGCGAACTCCTTCTTGAGCGAATCGAGGGCACCGCGCATGCGACGTTCAAGTTCCTGGATATCGAATTTTCCGGCAGCCATCACACGTTCTCCACTCTGGCTAGCCCGCAGCAAACCGGCGGGACCCGCCTCGAACCACCCTCCTCGTAGACATTTATGCCGCGGCCGAGACCAGCGTGGATAGGGCCTCGCCGCGCAGGAGCTTGCTGAGATTACCGGGTTCCTCGATGGAAAACACAATTACCGGAAGATTATTATCGCGAGCAAGCGCGATGGCGGCTCCATCCATGACCTTCAGGTCCCGGCTCAGGACTTCCGCATAAGTCAGCCGGTCGTGGCGCACCGCCTTGGGGTCCTGTTTGGGATCGGCCGAATAGACGCCATCGACTTGCGTGGCCTTGGCAAGCACGTCGCAGTTCATTTCGACGGCCCTCAAGGCGGCGGTGGTGTCGGTGGTAAAATAGGGATTGCCGGTACCGGCGGCAAAAATGACGACCCGGCCATTTTCCAGGTGATGCAAGGCCTTGGAGCGCACAAAAGCCTCGCAGATGGTGGGCATGGGAATGGCGGAGAGAACCCGCGCCTGCACGCCCGCCTGCTCAAGTCCGTTTTGCAGCGCCAGGGCATTCATCACGGTGGCGAGCATGCCCATGTAGTCGCCGGTGGCCCGATCCATGCCCTTGGCCACACCGGCAAGGCCGCGAAAAATATTGCCGCCCCCCACCACCGCCGCGATCTCGGCCCCCGCGGCGATCGCCTCCCTGATATCGTGGGCAAGGCGTTGCACGACCGGCATGTCGATGCCGTAGGTCCCCGTTCCCATCAGCGCCTCGCCCGACAGCTTCAGCAACACGCGTCGATAGCGGAGCGGGGAGGACGCGGCGGCTGCCATTCAACGGTTCCCTCGACGATTGCGAGCCACAACAAGCCGGTCACAGTAAGCCCGGCACGGCGGTTGGCCCGGATGGGCCCACCCGCGCCCGCTTGCTGCCAGGCGCGGCATTGGGAGCCACAAACGTTAAGTGACCCCAACGCGCGGCTCCCGCAAGCCTAGCCGGGGCCTTGGCCCCTTGCGTGTCAAGACATACCCCCAGGCGCGGGCGGTGCGCAAATTCAGCCAGCGCCGCACCGGCAGGCAACGGCAAACCTTACTCGAGCCTGGCTCGAGGGTGCTAGCGGCCAGCGGCCTTGGCCACCTCGGCGGCGAAATCGTCATCCTTCTTGTCGATGCCCTCACCCAGCGCATAGCGCACGAACTTGGCAATTTTGACGGGCGCTCCCAGCTTCTTGGCGGCCTCCTGCAGGACCTGCTCGACGGTCTGCTTGCCGTCGCCGCCGGCGCCGAGGAAGGTCTGCTGCAACAGCACGACTTGCTGATAGAATTCCTTGCGCAGCCGCCCCTCCACCATTTTGCCAACGATGTCGGCCGATTTGCCGCTGGCGGTGGCCTGCTCGGTGTAAATGGCACGCTCGCGGGCGATCAAGGCCGGATCGAGTTCGTCGGCGGTTACCGCCGCGGGACTGGCCGCGGCAATGTGCATGGCCAGTTGCCGGCCCAGCGCGCCAACCGCCTTGGGCTCGCCGGCGCTCTCGAGAGCGACCAGCACGCCGATCTTGCCCAGGCCATCGGCGGCCTTGTTGTGCACGTAGTCGGCGACCGCTCCCTCCGCCACCGACACGGTCGCGGTGCGGCGCACCGACATGTTCTCGCCGATGGTAGCCACCATGTCCCTGACGTGGTCTTCGACAGTGCCGGCGGAGCCGGGAAACGGCATGGCGAGGAGCTTGGCCAAATCGCCGCCGGCCTTTGCGGCTACGGCGCCGACCTTGCGCACCATGTCCTGGAACTTGTCGTTGCGGGCAACGAAGTCCGTCTCGGAGTTCACCTCGACGATGGCACCCGTCTTATCCGTGACGGCGACCCCGACCAGGCCCTCGGCGGCAACTCGCCCGGCCTTGGTGGCGGCCTTGGAGAGGCCTTTTTTGCGCAGCCAATCGACGGCCTGCTCCATGTCCCCTTGGGTCTCAGTCAGGGCGGTCTTGCAATCCATCATCCCGGCGCCGGTCTTATCGCGCAGTTGTTTGACCTGACCTGCAGAAATAGCTGTCATGCGTTCCTCGCTTCACCCCAGGCAGGGCGCGGTCAGCGGGCGCCCAGGGTCGAAAATACCAAAAGAAGAGCACCACGCCTTACGCGGCCTGGCCTTCGACCAGTTGCTTGGCGGCTGCAACCCAACCGTCGCGCACGATCCGTCCCTTGAGATTGAGCAAGCGGTCGAGCCCGCCGATCGCCTGCTCATCAAGATCGGCGATCTGCCAGAAGTGGTAGACACCGGCATCATTGAGCCGCTGCTCCAGTCGTGGGTTGATGTTGGGCAGCCGCTTGAGATCGTCGGCTTCGCCACGCGGCGCGTCGATACCCTTAAATGTGGGCGCTTTGTCGCCAGCCAACTCCTCGGCCGGGGGCGCTTCGGCAGCGCCGATATCGACGCCGGCCTGGGTCTGGCCGCGCTCGATACCATCGATCGCCGCCCGCGCGATCAGATCACAGTAAAGCGTGATCGCGCGCCCGGCATCGTCGTTGCCCGGCACCACGAAATCGATCCCGTCGGGATCGCAATTGGTGTCGACGATGGCGACGATGGGAATGCCGAGTTTCTTGGCTTCGGCGATGGCAATCTGCTCCTTGTTGGTGTCGATCACGAACAACAGGTCCGGCAGCCCGCCCATTTCCTTGATGCCGCCGAGCGAGCGATTGAGCGAATCGCGATCGCGCGTCAGTTGCAGGACTTCCTTTTTGGTGCGCCCCTTGACGTCGCCCACCAGCATCTCGTCCAGCAGCTTCAAGCGTCGGATCGACTGCGAGATCGTCTTCCAATTGGTCAGCGTGCCGCCGAGCCAGCGATGGTTAATATAGTATTGGGCGCAGCGTTTGGCCGCATCGGCAATGCCTTCGGAGGCCTGGCGCTTGGTGCCAACGAGCAGCACGCGTCCGCCTTGGGCGACCACGTCGCTAACTTTCACCAGCGCCTGGTGCAGCAGGGGCACCGATTGGGCCAGGTCAATGATGTGAATGTTGTTGCGGGCGCCAAAGATGAAGGGCGCCATTTTGGGGTTCCAGCGGTGGCTTTGGTGGCCGAAGTGACAGCCAGCTTCCAGAAGCTGGCGCATATTGAAGGCAGGCAGCGCCATGGCGCAGTCTCCGTTTTCCGGTTGGACCTCCGCGCACCTTGTGCGAACCAAGCCTTGCGGTTGCAGGCTTGGCCACCGGAGCGTGCGGGCGGGGCTTTCAATCCGCCGCACGCGAAAGGGTGCGCGTGTGTGATGGGGGCTGTGTAGTGGTTTTGCTGGCCCCTGACAAGGGCGCGCTCACGCGCTTTTGGGGCCCGGGGCGGCGGCGCTCCTCAAAGGGCATCGCGGGTCAAGTCGAAGGTGCGCACCGCCTCCAGGTCCCGGGGCGGCTCGAGCCAACATTTTTCCTGTTTGAGCGTGTGCCGGGTGTCGGTGAGCCCGGCCTGCCAGTGCTCCTCCATGGACAGGCGCGAGAACTCATAGTCCTTGGCCTGGGTCTCGTAGTATTTTTGGCGATAGATCAGGTGCACGACGCTCATCGAGGCGCTCGGCTTGAAGCCGTCGCTGGTATTGAGCTTGCGCACGATCTCGACGACGTCGGGCTCGCGCTTTTTATCGGCGGGGAGCTTGTCGAGCAGCCGCTCGACCGCCTGTCGCAACTCCTGCGCCTGACGGAAGGCGGTGGTGTTCTTGCGCGTGCGCGAAGAGTAAAGAATGTCTTTGTGCCGCTCATAGACGTCAAACAGGTTGCGCGGCATGGCGCCGCGGGCGCTGAAAAGGTCGATCTGGAACACCAGCATGCTCTGATCGCGCTCGGCATCGAGCAGGTGATCGAGCGGGGTGTTGGAGAGCACGCCGCCATCCCAGAAGTGTTCGCCGTCGATCTCGATCGGCGGAAAGCCGGGCGGCAGCGCCGCGCTCGCCATGACGTGTTCCGGGCCGAGGCGGTAGTCCTTTTGTTGCGTATCGAAATAGACCGAGTTCCCCCGCAGCAGGTGTGCAGCCCCGATGCTCAGCCGCACGGCGCCGCTGTTGAGCAGGTCGAAGTCGATGAACTCTTCCAGCGTCTGGCGCAGCGGCGAGGTGTCGTAAAAGCTGAGCGCCGCCTCGGAGCCCCAGGGCTGCAACCACACGGGCGGCAGGCGCGGGCGGAAAAAGCCCGGCACGCCCGCCGCGGCGGTGGCGAGCGCGCTCAGTTCGTTGAAGCTGCCGCGCGCCCAGTCGCCGGCGATCAAGGGCTTTAGCGGCACGCTCTCGCTAAGGCGCTCCCAGAACGCGCGCAGGCGCACGACCCTTTCCTGCTCGGGTGAGCCGGCGATGATGGCGCCGTTGATGGCGCCGATCGAGATACCGGCGATCCAATGCGGTAGATAGCCGTGCTCGGAGAGCGCCTGATAGACGCCGGCCTGATAGGCGCCAAGCGCGCCGCCGCCCTGCAGCACCAGCGCCAGCTCGGCGCAATGGGCCGGCAGCGCCCGGCGCGTTTGCCCCCGGTCGCCAGCGCGCCGGCTGCTGCGGCGCGCCGCGGCCGCGGAGGCTTGCCTGCGCCGTATCCTCGCTTTCGTCATGTTGCCAGGTTAGGGGTTGCTGAAGCCTTGGCCGACCGCAGAAAGGCGCGACACTAGCGCGAGGCGCGTTAACGCTTTCGCCTCGTGCCTTGAGGCCATGTCTTTGGTGCGGCCAAGTTGCCAATTCAAGCCTTGACCCCGGCCGGTCGACGCTGGCGCCAGGCGCGGTTATCCCGCCGCGCCTCTCCCTTTGTCAGGCTGCCCCTACTGAGGTTTGTCCGGCGGCCCCTAATGCGGTTGCCTGCGGGGGACCGCGAGGCTACACCCGGGGCTTCGAGGCCCGCCCCACAAGGCCGCCCCCCGTCGCCAGCCAAGGCCCGCAACCGGATCCAATGCGCGCACACGCAACAAACCGCCGGTTCTGCGTTGCCCCGATGATGGATTGGACGGACCGGCATTGCCGGTTCTTCCACCGCCTGTTGTCGCGGCGCGCGCGCCTTTACACCGAGATGGTGACGGCGCAGGCGGTCTTGCGCGGCGACCGCCAGCGGCTGCTTGCTTTCTCGCCCGGCGAGCATCCCGTGGCCTTGCAGCTTGCCGGCTGCGAGCCGGGGGCGCTCGCCGACGCCGCCCGCATGGGGGAGGACTTTGGCTACGACGAAATCAACCTCAATGTCGGTTGTCCGTCGGACCGGGTACAGGAGGGCAGGTTCGGCGCCTGTCTGATGGCTGAGCCGGAGCTGGTTGCGCGCTGCGTGGCGGCGATGCAGCGCCGGCTGAGCGTGCCCGTTACCGTCAAGTGCCGGATCGGCATCGACGAGCAAGACAGCGAACGCGACCTCGATCGCTTTATTAGCATTGTTGCCGACGCCGGCTGCTCGAGCTTCATCGTGCACGCACGCAAGGCCTGGCTCAAGGGCCTCTCGCCCAAGCAAAACCGCGAGCTCCCCCCGCTCGACTACGCCCGTGTGTGGGGCCTCAAGGCCGCGCATGCCAAGCTCGAGATCATCATCAACGGCGGCATCGCCACCCTCGCGGCGGCGCAAGCGCACCTGGCGAAGGTGGATGGCGTCGCCATCGGCCGGTCGGCTTATCAAAATCCCTATCTTCTGGCCAACGTCGACCGCCAGTTGTTTGGCGCGCCTGAACCGCCGCCGTCGCGGCGCGCCGTACTGGAGGCGTTGGTGCCCTATGTCGAAGCGCACCTCAGCCAGGGTGGGCGGCTCAACAACGTGGTGCGGCACATCCTTGGCCTCTATCACGGCCAACCCCACGCTCGCGCCTTTCGCCGCCACCTGTCGCACCACGCGCCCCACGCCGGTGCCGGCATCGAGGTGCTGATCGAAAGCCTGACGGTGATCGAGCAGGGCTGCGCCAACCTTGATCACGACCGCGTCGGCACACCAGCGCTGTGAGCCGATGGCATGCATCGTCAAGGGCCCGGCAATCGGCTAGCATCTGGGCGGCCGAGAATGAGGAAAGATAAGATTGCATGCGCGCTTTGGCACTAGCCTTGCTGCTCTGGCTCGCGAACCCGACGGGCTCTGCCATGGCCGCTGACGAACTGCCGCCGCCGGTCGGCCCCACAACCCCGCGCGTCGCCCCGATCATAGAGGCGGGCCACTACCGGCAAAGCTGGTTTGCCCTATCGTTTCTAGACCTCAGGGACGATTTTGCCGAAGCCAAGGCCGCCGGCCAGCGCTTCGCCGTCATCTTCGAGCAGCGCGGTTGCCCCTATTGCGCGAAGCTGCACACCGAGGTGCTGGCGGAGAAGTACATCAACGACTATGTGCGCCAGAACTTCCGCATCATTCAGCTGGACCTATGGGGCTCGCGCGAGGTTACCGATTTCGACGGCACGCGCCTGAGCGAGAAGGCGCTTGCCGAACGCTGGGGCGTGATCTTCACGCCAACGATCGTGTTCTTCAAAGACGACTTGAGCGGTCTTGAAGGCAGCTGGGGTCGGACGCTGGAGGCAATCGAGCGCCTGCCCCTGAGCTTTGGGCCCAACACCTTCTATGACCTGTTCGTCTGGGTGCGGCTCAAGCTCTACGCGCGTGACGGCAATTTCCAGCGCTTTCATCTCCTGCGCGTGGCCGAACGCGACGCCCTCGCCAAGCGCGGCGCCAACTGAAGGCCGCGCCAGCCTTCCCCCTCGTTGCGGCTGCGGGCAGGCCTTTGCCCCGCGTGGCGAGCCGGGCAAGCCGGCGGTGGCAAAGCAGCTGTTGCCGGCCGTCGTCTAGCGGGCGGCGGTGCGGATTTCCTCCAACAGCGGGCGCAGGTAGGTCAAAAACAGCGCCGGGTTTTCGCTCATGGGAAAATGGCCGAGGTTTTCCATCACCGTCACCTTGGCGCCTTCGATGCGCGCCGCAAGTTCACGCGAGTCGGCGGGGCTGCAGGAATAGTCGTACTCCCCGGTCAGCAAATAGAGCGGACAGGCCTTGGTATCGATCGCGCTCAGCCGGCCTCGCACGTCCCCATCCTGCGTATAAAAGTGAAGGTCGCCTTTGAAGACGCCCGGGCCGCCCTGCATATAGTGCCAAATGGTCTCCCAGCGCTCGCGCGGTGGCGCCGAGGGGGCAATCAGCCCCGAGATCATGGCGCCGCAGACCTCCCCGCCGTGCACATCCGGTCGGTGCAGCCAGTCGAGATCGTAATAGGGCTCCGCGTGCGCGGCCGACTCAAGGCCGATCAGGGCGCGAAAGCGGCGCGCGTGCTCGAGCGCCAGATGCAGGACGATCCGGCCGCCGATGGAGCAGCCCATGCAAACCGGCCGCTCGAGCCCAAGGGCATCGACGAGGGCCATCACCGTGTCGACGTAGGCACGCGAGGTGAGACGGTATTCGCCCTGTTGCCAACCCGCGGGCGGTGAGGATTTGCCATGCCAGGGCAGGTCGAAGGCAATGACGCGAAACTCAGAGGTGAGGGCCTCGTCGTTCATCAGGCCGCGGAACTGACGGCCGTCGGAACCCGCCGTGTGCAGGCACAGGAGCGGAATGCCGCGTCCCGCCTCCTCGACGTAGAGGCGATAACGTTGGCCATCGACCTGCAGCGGCAGGTAGCGGCCGACGGCGGCTTCGAATTGCGGCGCAGCCATTGTCTTTTATCGCTCCTCGGCTGCGCCGGCGGCGCGCGGCAAGGCCAACAGCTCCTTGAAGTAGCGCAGGTTGGCCATGAAAGGCTGCAGATCGCCCTCCAACCGCAAATCGCCGCTCTTTAGCATGGCCATGAGGTCATGGGCGCCGGGCGGCGGCACCGCTTGCCAAAACTTGGCCCAGGCGGGTGCGGCGGCGCGCAGGGCGAAGGTCCAACGCGGTTGGATGTGCGGGCCCGGCGCCATGGCCTCGATACGGCCGCGGTGAATGCGAATGAGATAGGCGTTGGCGCCGATCTCGAGCAGAAAAGTCACCTCGAGAAAGCGCCCACGGCGCACCAACGCGCCGTCGGCGTTGGCGAGCTGCGGCAGCAGCTGGGCGATCCCTTGCGGCATGCGTCTCGCCTGGCCCTGAGAGCAGGAGCGAAACTGCAAGGCTAGGCGAGGCTCGTCGTCTTTCCCAGCGTTTTGTGCGGGCGGCGGGCGCCGACCTTAGATTTTCTGATTATAGGCACCCACTTCCGGGAAGCGGGACAGGCGGGCATCGATATCGGCGAAGATGGCGCGCATCTGGGCTTCCGATACGGGGCTTTCGACCACGATCACCAGCTCCGGTTTGTTGGAGGAGGCGCGCACCAGCCCCCAGGTGCCGTCTGCCAGCACCACGCGCACACCATTGACGGTGAGGAGTTCGCGGATCTTCTGGCCGGCGATGGTGGTGCCCGCCGCCGCCGCGGCTTGGTACTGCTCGGTGATCTGGGCCACGACCCCATATTTGGCTTCGTCGCTGCAGTGGGGCGACATGGTCGGCGACCCCCAGGTTTTGGGCAGTGCATTGTTGAGCTCGGCGAGCGTCTTGTCGGGGTTGCGCTCGAGCATGTCGCACACGGCGATGGCCGCAACCAGCCCGTCATCGTAGCCCCGCCCCAGCGGCGGCTGAAAAAAGAAGTGACCCGACTTCTCGAAGCCGACCAGCGCCTTTTGCTCATGGGTATAGCGCTTCATGTAGGAATGCCCGGTCTTCCAGTAGAGCGTCTTGGCGCCGTTTGCCTGCAGCACCGGATCGGTCAGAAACAGCCCGGTTGACTTGACGTCGGCGACAAACAGCGCCTTGGCGTGCAGCCGCGAGAGGTCGCGGGCCAGCATGACGCCGACCTTGTCGGCAAAGATTTCGCGTCCCTCGTTGTCGACCACGCCGCAGCGATCGCCGTCGCCGTCGAAGCCGAAACCGACATCGGCACCGTTGGCCGTGACGGCCGCGCCGATGGCATGCAGCATCTGCATGTCTTCGGGGTTGGGATTGTAGCGTGGAAACGTGAAATCGAGCTCGCAATCGAGAGCCACGACCTCGCAGCCCAGCGCTTCCAGAATGCGCGGGGCGAAGGCGCCGGCCGTACCGTTGCCGCAGGCGGCGACCAGCTTGAGTTTGCGCTTGAGCTTCGGCCGGTCGGTCAACGCCGCAAAGTAGCGCGCAGCAATGTCGGGCACATACCTATAGCTCCCCCCCGCTGCCGTCTCACCGGCGCCGGCAAGCACGATATCCTTCAGTGCCGACATTTCCTCCGGGCCAAAGGTCAGCGGCCGATCGAAGCCCATTTTGATGCCCGTCCAACCGTTGTCGTTGTGGCTCGCCGTTACCATCGCCACGCCGTCGACGTTGAGGGCAAACTGGGCGAAGTAGGCCATCGGTGATAGGGCGAGCCCGATGTCGTGCACCTCGGCGCCGCCAGCGAGCAGGCCCGTCATCAGCGCCTGTTTCACGGCGCTGGAGTAGGAGCGATAGTCGTGGCCGACGACAAAGCGCTTGGCACGCCCGCGCTTGGCCGCGAGCGTGGCCAGGCCGAGGCCGATGGCGTTAAGTCCCATCAGGTTGATTTCGGCAGGGAACAGCCAGCGTGCGTCGTACTCGCGAAAGCCCGTGGGCTTGACCAGGGGCAACCGCTCAAATTCGGCCGTGTTGGACTTCAGGTCGGCGCGCGGCTTGGGCAACATTGGCAAGGTCTCGCAATAGTTTGCTGGAAAACATGGGCCCTCAAACAACGATGGGGTCCGGCCCGAGCCGCGTGTGACAAATAGACCAGGCCCTGTCAACCAGGGCGGCGCTGGCGCGATCGGGCGACGCCCAAGCAGGCTTATTCCTGCAGCAACAGGACGCCCGAGCGCATGTCCACGCGCTGCAGGCGGCCCAGGAAGGTCATGCCGAGCAGGGATTGGCCGAGTTTGCCCGGTTCGCCGATGGCGGCCTCAACGTTGCGCACGCTGACGTCGCCGATGCTGACCCGATCGAGCAGCATCGGGGCGACGCGCGCCATGCCGTTGGCGGTGCTGACCCGTTGTGTGTAGTCCTCAGCGCGCGGCCTTACGCCGGCGCGCTCGGCGTCCTCGTAGGCGAGCACGACCAAGGAGGCGCCGGAATCGACCAAGACCTCGACCGGGCGGCCATTGATCTCGGCCTGCGCCCGATAGTGACCGAAGGCACCCGCCTTAAGCTCCACGACCCGGCCCGCGGTCGGCCGCGGGGCCGCGGCGGTGGGGTGCCAGGCGCGGCCGTCCGCCGGTGCCTCCGAGCCGGCGCCGGGGCGGCCAAGATGCCCGCGCGCGGCGGCCTCAAGGTCGGCAAAATGGTAAATACCGGCGGCCGCGCTAGCGGCCACCAGCAGCCAGCCGACGGCCAATCCGACGGCCTGGCGGACACCCGAGGACATTGTCATGCCACGCAACCCACGCCCGATGGCGAGCCTCGGCCGTCGCGCCACAGCCAAGTCGTCGCCTAGCCCCGCAGCATCAGAAAATCGCTGGTGAACTCATATGAGCGCAGGCGGCTTAAAAAACTCATACCGAGCAAGTTTTCCTTAAGAGATCCTGGCTTGGCGACCAGGGCCTCGACGTCCTGCAGGCTAATGGGACCGAGCGTCAGGTTGCGCAGGCGGACGTGGGCGGCATAGGTGGTGCCATTGGCGGTTTGCACCGGCACGGAGTACTTGAGTTGAGCGACGTCGATGCCGAGGCGCTGCGCGTCGGCGGGCTTCAGCACGACGGTCGAGGCCCCGGTATCGACCAGCATGGTCAAGGAGACGCCGTTTACCTGCGTTCGCGCCACGAAGTGCCCGTCAGGCCGGCGCCGAATTTGCACGGAGCGTTCGCCGTTGATTTGCGGCTCCCCGCGCAGCGCCGTGCCGGGCGGCAGCAACTCGCCGGCGACGCGATGGCCGAAACTCAAAATCTCTTCGCGATAGCTGTAGCCGGCCACCAGCATCAGGGCGACGATGGCCCAGGTGAGCAAGTCGCGCGCCGCTTGCGGCCCGCGGCCGCGATAACTGCCAGCGATCGAGGAGGCAACGAAGATCAGCATGGCGATGCTCGCCATGGCGATGGCAAAGTCCGATGGATCAAAGCCCGCGATCGTCCCCGCATCGGCGCGCAGCAGCAGCGCCAAGCCGGCAATCACGAGCAGCACGAGTGCGATCCACGCCCCCATGGGTCATCCATCCATTTTGAGGCCCGCCCGGCGGCGGCGCGCCGGCAGCAGGGTCATGATGCGATCTTTCTCGGCCTCGCTCATGGCGCTCCAGGCCGCGATCTCCGCGCGGGTGCGCCCACACCCCGAGCACAGGCCCGTCGTCCCGTCGATGGCACACACCTTGATGCAGGGAGAGAGCAAGCTTGGAGGC
>DASTMQ010000582.1:0-22584 GCA_035714005.1 Hyphomicrobiaceae bacterium | reverse complement strand
TTTCCTGGCCGAAGCGGTTGGCATAGATCAGCTCGCGCGTGCGGACCGCCACCTCGTCGAGCCGCGGCAGCAATCCAAGCTCGGCCAGTTCGGCAATCGCGTGCGGTAACACGTTGATGCCGACCCCAAGCTCCCGAATTTTCGGTGCGGCCTCATAGATCTGGCATTCGATGCCGCGTGCCTTGAGCATGAGCGCCAGCGCAAGCCCGCCGATCCCAGCGCCGACAATGACGACGTGCATGTGGTTTCCCCCCGTTGGGTCGCGAAGCAAAAGCATAGTTGCCTCGGGCGCCGCACAAAAGGCAACCGCCGAGCCCGCCCCGCCGGCGACGGGCCGACGCCGCGCTCTCGCCGGGGATTTGCCCCGCATGGCGACCGCTCGCGTCGCCTGCCCCCCTTGCCTGGGCCGCCGGGCCCCAGACTTGGCCGCCAGCCCGGCAAAAAAGCCGCGCGACATGGGCCGACGATGCCGGCGACGCCTGCCGGGATCTTTGCTAGGGTTTTGCCGGCGTCTGGCAGGGCTTGGGTTTGGGCCGGACCAGCACGGGGAACCATCGCGATGTCCAAATGCTTGTCGAGCGTTCTTGCCCTGATCGTGAGCGCGTCTTTGTCCTTTGCCGCCGCCGCGCAGCAGCCGACGATCCGGGTCGGCTGGACCATTCCGGCGGAGGAAAGCAAATACTGGCTCATGCGCAGGCCCGAGCAGTTCCCCAATCTCGGCAAGGCCTACAAAATCGAGTTCACCCAGTTTCAAGGGACCGCACCGATGGTTCAGGCCATGGTGGCGGGCGCGCTCGATTGCTCCACCCAGGCACCTTTATCGCTGGCCAACGGCGCGCTGCAGGCCAAACTCGAGGCCTACATCATCGCCCAACACGTGGGCGAGCGTCCCGGCAGCTTTTCGGTCTATTGGGCGGTCAAGGACGACTCCCCGATCAAGTCGATTGCCGACATCAAGGGCAAGAGCGTGGGCACCAATGTGTTCGGCTCCGGCATCCTTGGCCCGATGTTTCTGCTGCTCAAGCGCAATGGCGTCGATCCCGAGAAGGACATCAAGCTGGTTGAGACGGGGTTCCCCGGTTCGGAGGATGCCATCCGCGCCGGGCGGGTCGATGTCGGTGTCCTAAACCAGCCGTTCGCGGCACGCGCCGAAGCCAAGGGTGGCCTGCGCAAGCTATTTGCGCTCGCCGATCAGCAGCCCAACATCGTGCATATCCTGGAGGTGTGCCGCAAGGAGTTCGTCGACAAGAATGGCGAGCTGGTGAAGAACTACGTGCGCGATCTCACCGCCGGCATGCGCAAGGCGCTCGCCGATCGGGCAGAGACGCTGAAGGTCGTCAACGAGGTCGTCAAGGCACCTATCGAGGTCCTCGATACCTACCTTTTGAAGCCCAACGATTTTGCCCGCGAGCCCGGCGCGGCGCCCAACTTCGCCGGCATTCAAGCCATGCTCGACATCTATGCCGAAACCGGCATGATCAAGCAGAAGCTCGACGTCGCCCAGTTTCACCATGCAAGCATCGTGGCGCCGCTGGAATAGATCAGCGCGACGCCGGCGCCGTTGAGGTGAGCGGCCATCGACATGATCCTGATCGAAGGCTTGACCAAGTCGTTCGAGCCCAGTCGCCGCCAGCGCCATCTTGCCCTTGGCGATCTTTCGCTCAGCATCGCCGAGGGCGAATTCGTCTCCATTCTTGGGCCGTCCGGCTGCGGCAAGTCGACATTGCTCTACGTGGTCGGCGGCTTTGTGCCGCCAAGCAGCGGCACGGTCATGGTCAACGGCAAGGCGGTGACGGGGCCCGGACCCGACCGCGGCCCGGTGTTCCAAGAGTTTGCCCTGTTTCCCTGGAAGACCGTGCTCGGCAATGTCATGTACGGTTTGCGCGAGCAGGGCGTTGCCAAGGCGCAAGCCGAACGGGCGGCCCGCGCCCTGATCGCACTGGTACACCTCGCCGGCTACGAGGACTTTTACCCCAAGCAGCTTTCGGGTGGCATGAAGCAGCGCGTCGCCATCGCGCGCACGCTGGCCTATGGGCCGAAAATCCTGCTGATGGACGAGCCCTTCGGTGCGCTCGATGCGCATACCCGCACCGGTCTGCAGCGCGAGCTGCTCGAGATCTGGGAACGCGATCGCAAAACCGTGCTGTTCGTCACCCACAGTGTGGAAGAAGCGGTCTTCCTATCCGATCGCGTGATCGTGCTCACCCGCTCTCCCGGCCGCATCAAAGCCATGATCGACATCGACCTGCCGCGCCCGCGCCGGCGCGCCGAATTGCTGGTCGATAGGCGTTACCAGACGTTGGTTGTCGACATCGAGGGGCTGATGGACACACCCGGCCAAGCACGGCAATGAGCCCCAAGGTTGCCGCCGCCGCGGGTGTGCCGCCGTTGCTCGCCTGCCTCGGCCTGCTGGCGCTGTGGGAAGGGGCCGCGCGCGCCCTTGACATCAATGGTCTGCCGCCGGCCTACGATGCCCTGCGCGAGCTGCCGCAAATCCTCACCGATCGCGAGGCGCTCCTCAATATCGCCGCCTCGTTGCGGCGGATGCTGACGGGCTTCGTGCTGGCGTTGCTCATTGCCATACCGCTGGGACTGGCAATGGCACGCAGCCCCAGGGTTGCCGCCGTCTTCGGTCCCCTGCTGATGATCATTTATCCCGTGCCCAAGGCCGCCCTGATGCCGATCATCATGTTGTGGCTCGGCATCGGCGATGCATCCAAGACGATCGTCATCGGCCTGGGCGTCAGCTTGCCGGTCATCTATCACAGCTACCAGGGCGCGCGCGCCGTCGAGGAGAAGCTCATTTGGTCCGCCGCGGCCATGGGGCTGCGGCCTGCCGCGCGCCTGCTGCGCATCGTGCTGCCGGCCGCCTTGCCGCAAATCTTCGTCGGCATTCGCACCGGCTTGGTGCTGGCGCTCATCACCATGGTCACCAGCGAAATGATCGCGCGCCAGGCGGGTGTGGGCAGCATTCTGTTCAATGCCCTCGATATGGCGCAATACGCCAGTGTCTACGCCATGATCGTCATCATCGGGGCGCTTGGGTTTGTGCTCGACGTGCTGTTTGAGCGGTTGCGCGCCAAGCTCGTGGCTTGGGCCGAACCCGGCCATGACATCGCCGTGGGGACCGCTTGAGCGGCGAGCGAACATGGCAAATTGTGCTAGGCTTGCTGCCGCCCGCCTGCCTGATCGCGCTGTGGCATGGCATTGCCAGCGCCGGCTGGGCGCCGGCGGCGCTGTTGCCGTTGCCCTCGGCGGTGTTCGCGCGGCTCATCGAACAGTTACACAATCCCCTGTTCCTGCAGCATGCGGCCACCACCCTCTTTCGCCTATTCGCCGGGTTCGGAATTGCCGTCCTGCTCGGCGTGCTGTTGGGCGTTGCCGCCGCCAGCAATCGCCGGCTCGAGGCGCTGCTGCGGCCGCTGCTGCGCGTGCTGGCACCGGTGCCAAAAATCGCACTCTACCCAGCGCTGGTTCTGATTATCGGCTTCGAGCATGCCTCGAAGGTGGCCCTGGTCGTTGCCGATGCCACCTTCCCGATCCTGTTGGCGACCTATCAGGGTGCCGCCAGCGTCGAACCCAAACTGGTGTGGTCGGCCCGCGCCGCGGGGGCCTCGCCGCGTCGCACGCTGCTGACGGTGGTGTTGCCGGCGGCGCTACCGGCCATCCTGACCGGCTGTCGCATCGGCCTCGTCATCTCCTCGATCGTCGTGTTCCTCGCCGAAATGCTGAGCTCGACCGACGGTCTCGGCCACCTTCTCATTTACGCCTCGCGCAGCTTTCAAACGGTCGATATGTTCGTGCCGCTGATCACCATTGCGCTCATTGGCCTCCTGCTCAACGGCGCCTTCAACGCCCTGCAAAAGCGCCTGCTCGCGGGCTTCCCGGACACGGGATGAGCCGTTCAATTGCTTTGGCGGTGCCTGTGGGCGTTGCCGGCCCGCCGGCGTCCTGCGTATGATTGGACGGATTTGCGCTCAGGCAATGAGGCGGCGATGTTCTCCGATCGCATCGAAGGCAAATGGATCGACGCCTTCTGCGAAGTTTTCGCGCGCTGCGCCGTCAAGCAGGGCGATAGCGCGGCGATCCTGTCGGAGACGCAGTCACGCCGGCTCAACGTGCACCTTGCCGAGCTGGCGTTGCTGCGGCTGGGTGCTCGACCATTCCACCTCATCGTGCCGAGCCCGCGCAATCGGCACCCGGTGCCGGTGCGCTCGACCGGCGCCAGCGAGGCAATCGGCCAGCTGGCCCCGGTGGTAACGGCATTGGGGCAGGCGGGTTTTGTGGTGGATTGCACCATCGAAGGCCTGATGCATGCGCCGGAAACGCCGGCGATCCTGAAGGCCGGTGCCCGCATCCAGGTCGTCTCCAACGAGCACCCCGAAGCGCTCGAGCGAATGCTACCCGATGCGGCACTCGAATCGCGCGTACGCGCCGCCGCCAAGATGCTGCGCGGCGCCAGCCGCATGACGGTCAGCTCGGCCGCGGGCAGCAACTTGGAAATCGACATGAGGGGTGCCGCCACCGTCGGTGTCTGGGGCTGGACCGACCGTCCTGGCACGCTGGCGCACTGGCCGGGGGGCCTCGTCGTCTCCTTCTGCAGGAGCGGCAGCGTCAATGGCACCTTGGTTCTCGACCGCGGTGACATCAATTTGACCTTCAAGCGCTATCTGGAGTCGCCGCTGCGGCTGACCTTGAAGGCCGACTATATAACCGCCATCGAGGGCAGCGGCGCCGACGCACAGCTGATGCGCGGCTATCTTGCCGCCTGGGGCGACCGGGAGGCTTATGCCGTCAGTCACGTCGGCTTCGGGCTCAATCATAAGGCGCGCTACGAGGCGCTCAGCATGTATGACCGGCAGCATCTGAACGGCACCGAGCTGCGCGCGGTGGCCGGAAACTTTCTGTTCTCGACGGGGGCCAACGAGTTTGCCGGCCGCTATACGGCCGGCCATTTCGATCTGCCCGTGATGGGCACCAGCATCGCCGTGGATGGTACCGAGGTGATCAGCGCCGGCGTGCTTAACGAGGTGTTCGGTTGAACGCCTAGTCCGGCAAAACCGGCGGGCGCATCAGGCCGAGATGCCCGAGCAGCTTGCCGAAGGCCGCAAGCCGTTGCCGGCGATAGGCGTCGAGATCGAGCCCCTCGTAGCGCATGAAACCCTTGCCGGTCTTGAGGCCGATGCGGCCCTCGGCCATGTTGCGCTCGACGATGGGGGGTGCCGCGTAGCGCTCGCTGGCAAGCGCTTCGGTCAGGTAGCGACTGGCGTAATACAGGATATCGCCGCCTCCCCAGTCGATGAATTCGAGCATGCCCAAGGTGGCAAAGCGCACGCCGAAGCCATACTTGATGGCCTTGTCGACGTCCTCGGCGCTGGCGACGCCTTCCTCGACCAGGCGTGCCGCCTCGTTCATCGCCAGCGCCTGAATGCGCGGCACAATGTATCCCGGCCGCGCCGCACAGACGACCGGTACCTTGCCGATGCTCTCCAGCAGGGCCTGCAACCGCTGTGTCATGTCGGGATCGGTGCGCGCACCGGGCGAAAGTTCCACCAGCGGCACCAGGAACGCCGGGTTGAGCCAATGCGCATTGAGAAAACGCTCAGGTCCAGCGACGGCGCTGGCCAGTTCATCGACCAGAATGGTGGACGTGGTCGAAGCGATGATGCTGGCTGGGGCAAGTGGCGAGAGGCGGGCGAGCACCTGCCGTTTCAGCTCCAGGACCTCCGGCACCGCCTCGAACACGACGGCCGCCGGCGCCAGCGCCGCCGCCGCATCCCGCTCGCTTGCCACCGAAACGCGGCTCAGGATGCTGTCGACGGCGCCGGCCGGCAACAAGCCAAAGTCGGCGAAGCTGAGCAAGATGCTCTTCACCTCGGCAATAGCCGCGGCCGCATGCTCGGCGAAGCCTCGCTCCGCGCGGGTCTTGACATCGAGGATGCTGACGCGATGGCCCGCATACGCGAAGACGACGGCAATGCCGCGCGCCATGCGCCCGGCGCCCAGACAGGCAATGGTCGGCCGCGCGCTCATCAAAAACCCCGCTGCAGTAAGGCCTTGAGATCGCGCACGCTCAAATCTCCCAGGCCAAGGTTTGCCAGCGAGCGGCCCGCCGCCAGAAAGTCCCGACCGCAGATGGCCGAGCCCAAGGCCAAAAAAGCCGCCGCCAGCGGCGCGGCGATACCGGCAAGTCTCGCCACCGAAGCAAGGAATGCAAGACCGATGCCGACGTCTTCCAGCATGTAGCGGTGCTCGGTCAGCACGATCTTCTCACGCCAGTCGCCGGACTGGGTGAGTTTGTCGTGCGAGCCGCGGCCATACATCCATTCTTCGCCCTCCTGCGCATAATGGTTGGCGAGCGGAAAATGTGGGCCGCTGTAGCCCAACGCCTGCCGCGTGGCGATGCGTTCGCCGTCGAGCGCATCCGTCACGCGCCGCACCGCCGGCTGGGTCCCCTCCTTGTGGATGTCCCAGCGCTCGAAATGCTCCAGGGGCGCGGCGTTCATGAGGATGAGCGGGGGATGAATGATGGGACCGGCATTCATCAAGCTCGCCGACAGCGCATCGCCGCAGTCTTCGATGACACCGGGGAAGGCGCGGCCGAGCACGGCGAGGGCCGGCTCGGCCAGGCGCAAGGGAAAGACGCCGGTCGGCAGCCGCTTGGCACGAATGGTAATGGCAGCCTCGAAGGGTCCGTGTTTGCGCGTCAGCCACGGCAGCGTGCCGGTCTCGGCGAACGCAACCGCGGCCCGGTTGCCGGCGGCGTGTGCGGCCTTGGCGAACAGGACCGAGCCGAACGTTCCCGGCGGCAGGAACACCACCTGGCCCGCGGCGAGGTGCGGCGCGAGCCGGCTGGCGATATCGGATTGTGCGGTTGCCGGCGTCGGGCAGACGATGAGCTCGGCCCCGCGCACGGCCTCGGCAATGTCCGACGTGATCAGGCGCGGACGCGCCAAATGCCGACCGCGAAAATCCTCAACCGTGATGTGGCCACCGGCCGCCAGATGGGCGGCGACGGCGCCAGAGTTCCTGCGCCAGAGCGCGACCTCGTGTCCGGCGAGCGCCAGATCGCCTGCCGCCGCGAACGAGCCATTGCCACCGCCCAGCACCGCGACGCGCATACTAGTTTTGCTCCGTGTCGGAAGGCTTCGCTGCGCCCGCGGCCGGCGCTTTCAGGCGGAAATGCTGCACCTTACCCATGGCATTGCGCGGCAGGCTGTCGAGGAAAAAAAATGCGCGCGGAACCTTGTAGCGTGCGAGCCGTGCCAGACAGAAGCGTTCGATCTCAGCCACCTCGCCGCCGGCGCCCGGGCGGGGCACCAGGTAGGCGATGGGAACCTCCTGCCATTTCTCGTCCGGGCGGCCGATGACGGCCGCTTCGGCGATGGCGGGATGCTCGTTGAGCACCCGTTCGATCTCGGCTGGATAGACGTTTTCCCCGCCGGAGATGATCATGTTCTTCTTGCGGTCGTGGATGAAAAAATGCCCGTCCGCATCACGGCTGGCAATGTCGCCGCTATAATACCAGCCCTCGCGCAGCGCCTCGCGTGAGGCGGCGCTGTTGCGCCAATATTCCACCAGCGTGCTGGGGCCGCGCACGACCACCTCGCCGGCCGTCCCCGCCGGCACCTCGTTGCCGAGCTGATCGACGACGCGCACCTCGCAGCCGAGCCCGGGCAGTCCGGTCGAGCCCGCCCGGCGCCAGTCGCCCGCCAGCCGGGTGTAGACGGCGATTGGGCAGGTTTCGGTCGAGCCGTAGACCTGCAGCACTGGCACGCCGCGCCGGCTAAAGGCATCGACCAGCTGCTGCGGTACCTGCGTCGAGCCGGTCGTCACCGCGCGCAGACTGCTGAGCGGCGTCTCCGCCCAGGCGGCGTGCTCGAGCATGGCCTGGATGGTGGCCGGCACCAAGACGATCAGGCTCGGTCGGGCATGGGCTACCGCGGCCAGGGTGGCCTCAGCCGTGAAGCGCGCCAGCAGCGTGACGCTGGCACCGAGCTGCAGGGCCGGGGTCGTCTGGATATTGAGCCCGCCGACATGGAACAGCGGCAATACGCTCAAGACATGATCCGCGGCCGTCATGTCGTGCATGTGCTGGCTCATCACGGCATTCCAGAGCAAGGCCTCCTGGCGCAGCACCGCGCCTTTGGGATGGCCGGTCGTGCCCGAGGTGTAGACGATCAGCAGCGGCAAGGCGTTGTCAACGCCGCGATTGCGACCATCGCCGCTGGCGGCGGCGACCAGCGAGGAGAGCGAATTGCCCTGCGCGGGGACGAAATCGATGCCGACAATTTGCAGATCCGAGAAGCTCTGGCTCAACGGCGCCGCCAGGGGCGCGAAGGCCTGCTCGATCAGGAGCGCCTTCGCCGAGGCGTCCGCCAGGATGTAGGTTTGCTCGGGCAGCGCGAGCCGCCAATTGAGCGGCACCAGCATGGCACCCAGTCGCGCGCAGGCGTACAACAGGACCAGATAATCCGGGTGATTGGCGGCGAGGATGGCAACGCGATCGCCACGCTCGATGCCAAGCTGCGATTTGAGCGCTCGCGCCACATCCACAATGCGCCCGGCCAGCTCGGCATAGGTCAGGGTGGCGCCGCCGAAATGGATTGCCGCCTTGCCTGGCGTAAAGCCGGCGTTGCGGTCGATGAGATCCGACAGGTCCATGGGTTCCAGGCCGTCAATCGTCTTTCTCACCCGCCTCATAGAGGCTTTCCCGCCCCAGGCGATCGAGACAAATCTCGGCCGTCCAGGGCAGCATCAGCGAGCCGCAGCGGCTGTCGCGAAAAATGCGCTCGAGCGCCAAATTCTTGAGCATGGCCTGGCCGCCGCAGCTGCGGATCGCCTTGCTGGCCAGCGCGCTGGCGTTCTCCATGACGCTGAACTGGGCGGCGTAGGCGCGCAGCAGCTGCTCCTTGCTGGGATTGGCGCGCGCCTCACTAATGGCCTGGAACCACAACGCCTTGGTCTGTTCGAGGACGATGCGCATTTCGGCCACGGCAATTTGCTTGGTCGGGAACATCCGCCGCTTCACCGGCGGCGTGCCCGGCAGCTCGCCGCGCAGATAGCTGACGGTGAAATCGTAGGCTGCCTGCGCCAGGCCCATGTAGGTCGGCGAGAGCGTCAGGAACATGTGCGGCCAACAGCTCGCCGCCCGAAAATACACCCCGCGCGGCATCAGCATTTCCTGCTCGGACACGAACACGTCCTTGAACAGGAGCGTGCGCGAGACCGTGGCGCGCATGCCGAGTGGATCCCAGTCGCCGACCACGGAAACGCCCTCGGCCTTCGCCGGCACGGCGAGATAAAGCGTGTTGCGACGGCTGGCGGCGCCGCCCGCCGCCCGCTCGGTGCACAACACCCCGTAGTAGTCGGCGGCTCCCGACAGCGAGGCGAAGATCTTCTTGCCATTGACGAGGAAGCCGCCGTCGACCGGATTGGCCTCCGTGCCGAAGGCCGCCGCCCCGGCGGCCGCCGCGCCACCCTCGGAAAAAGGTTGTGAGTAGAGGGCACCTTCCGCGACGATGCGCCGATAGTGCAGGCGGCGGCGCTCCTCGTGTTCGGCCCGCTCGGCCGCGCTCATCTGCAAATCGTCGGCCAGCGCGCCCGTCCATAGCGTCGAGCACACGTGCATGTTCCAGGACAGCGCGGTGGCGCCGCAATAGCGGCCGAGTTCCGCCGCCGCCAGGCAGTAGGCGGCAAAACCGGCGCCGGCGCCACCCGCCGCCTTGGGCACGCAGATTGCGAGCAGGCCTTGCCCGTGCATGTCGCGAAAGTTCTCGATCGGAAAGGTGGCGTCGCGATCGTGCTGGGCGGCACGCGGGGCGAGCGTGCGGCGGCCGAAGCGGCGGGCCTGGTCGATCAGCGCCGCATCGTCCTCGGGCAAGCGGAATGCCGCCGGATCGAAAATCGGGGCATCGAGATCGATTTTGTCGAGATCGTGCTCGGGCATGGATGGCTTCCCTTAGACCGGGTCGGCTTGGAAAATGCCGCGCAGAAACTCAAGGACGACGGCGTTGAAGGCGGCCGGCGCCTCCAAGTTGGCAAGGTGCCCGACCGTCGGCAGACAGTGAAAGGTCGCGCCCGGGATCTTGCTGGCCATGCGCGCCATCATCTGGGCGGGGGCGTTGGGATCGTGCGCACCGGCAAGGCAGAGCACGGGCAGGCGGATCGCCGATAGATTGGCGCGCTCGTCAAAGCCAACCAGGCAGCGTACCGCGGCGCGGTAGGTATCGGCGTGGACCGTCGACATCGCCGCAATGGCGAGCGCGCGGGCGTCGGGATCGGGCAGCGGTCCAATGAGATGGTCGACAATCCCCGCGGCGATGTCGGCAAGGCTACGGCCCGCATCCAGCGGTCGCAAGCGCTGGCTCACGAACGTCTGCTGGAAGTCGCCGCCGGGATTACCGAACGCCGGGCTGGTGCCGGCGAGGATGGCCGCACGATAGCCGTCGGGCTTACGCCGCAGGCTCGTCTGCAGCACCATGCCGCCGAGCGAGTGGCCGACGAGCACCGGCCGGTTGAGACCCCGCCGGGCGATCGCTGCTTCGACATCGCCGGCCAGCGCCTCGAAGTCCATGGCCGCCACGGCCGGGCGGGCGCCGTAGCCCATGAGGTCGAGTGCGACCGGCGCAAAGCCGGCCGCGGCGAAGGCGGCCAGCTGCGGTGCCCACAGCTGGGCGGAGCCGCCGATACCGTGCAGGAAAACCACTGCGGGCAGCCTGGAGGCCGGCTCAGGCATTAAAACTCCCCGGGGCGTGCGCTTCACCGCCCGCGTGCTCGAAGGCCATGCGCGTAGCGCACAAGTTCGCACAACCTTCGCCAGGGAACAAACTTCAATCCTAAAATTTCATACTTGAAATATCGGCCGTACCTCGGGCAGGCTGCAGGGCACTGCTTGCACCATGGAGGCGGCCATGCGCATTGCCTGTCTCGGCGGAGGGCCGGCGGGACTATATTTCGCCATCGCCATGAAGCTGCGCGAGCCGGCCCACGAGATCGTCGTCGTCGAACGCAACCGCGCGCATGACACCTTCGGCTGGGGCGTGGTGCTGTCCGATGAAACCTTGGCCAACTTGCGCGTCGTCGATGCGCAGAGCTGCGCGGCAATTCATGCTGCCTTCGTCTACTGGGATGACATTGCCGTGCATTACAGGGGCAGCGTCACGCGCTCGTCGGGGCATGGGTTCTGCGGCATCGGCCGTCGGCGATTGCTCAATATTTTGCAGGACCGGGCGCGCTCGCTCGGCGTCAGGCTCGCCTTCGAGACCGAAATCGACGGCGTGGAAGCCTACCGCGGCTACGATTTGATCGTCGCCGCCGACGGCGCCAATTCCAGGGTGCGCGGCGCGCTGGCCTCCCGTTTCAAGCCCGATATCGACGTGCGCGCCTGCAAGTATATCTGGCTCGGGACCAAACAAAGGTTCGACGACGCCTTCACTTTCATCTTTAAGGAAACGACGCACGGTTGGATTTGGGCGCACGCCTACCAATTCGACGCCGATACCGCGACCTTCATCATCGAGTGCTCGGAGCGCACCTGGCGGCGCTTTGGCTTTGCCGCCATGAGCCAAGAGGAGACCACGGTCCGCTGCCAGGAGATCTTCGCCGACAAGCTCGGCGGCCAGCGCCTGATCGCCAACTCCGCGCACTTGCGCGGATCGGCCTGGCTCAATTTCCAGCGCGTGCTGTGCCAGACCTGGTCGCACGACAACATCGTGCTGATCGGCGATGCGGCGGCAACGGCGCATTTCTCCGTGGGGTCGGGCACCAAACTGGCGCTCGAGAGCGCCATTGCCTTGGCCAACTATTTGCACAGCGAGCCCAGCCTGGCGGCGGCCTTCCGCCGCTACCAGCACGAGCGGCGCACGGAGGTGCTGCGGCTGCAGAGCGCGGCGCGCAACTCGACCGAATGGTTCGAGCAGGTCGAGCGCTACCTCCACCTCGATCCCGTGCAGTTCAACTACTCGCTGCTCACCAGGTCGCAACGCATCGGCCACGAAAACCTGCGCCGGCGCGACCCGGGATGGCTCGAAGGCGCCGAGCAATGGTTCGAGGCCGGCGCCACCGGCAAGACGCCCACGACGGCGCGACCGCCGATGTTCACGCCCTTCCGCCTGCGCCAACTCGAGCTCAAGAACCGCATCGTGGTGTCGCCGATGGCGCAATACCGCGCCGTCGACGGCACGCCGACGGACTGGCACTTCGTGCACTATGCGGAACGCGCCAAGGGCGGCGCCGGCCTCATCAGCACCGAGATGACCTGCGTCACGCCCGAGGGCCGCATCAGCCCGGGTTGTACGGGGCTTTATGCCAAGGAACACGAGGCGGCCTGGCGCCGGATCGTCGCCTTCATTCACGCCGAGACCGACGCCAAGGTTGCCATCCAACTCGGACATTCGGGGCCCAAGGGCTCAACCCAGCTCGGCTGGGAAACGATGGACGCCCCGTTGCCGGCAGGCAACTGGGAGATCATCGCTCCCTCGCCCGTGCCGTGGTCGCCGGCCAACCAGGTGCCGCGCGAAATGAGCCGGGCCGACATGGACGCGGTCCGCGATGCCTTCGTGCGGGCGACCGAGATGGCCGAGCGGGCGGGCTTCGACATGCTGGAACTGCACTATGCGCACGGCTATCTGCTGTCGGCCTTCATCACGCCGCTCAGCAACCAACGCCGGGATGCCTACGGTGGCTCGCTCGAGAACCGGATGCGCTTTCCGCTCGAGGTGTTTCGTGCCGTACGCGGCGTGTGGCCGGCGGCGAAGCCGATTTCGGTGCGCATCTCGGCGCATGACTGGGTGGGGGATCGCGGCATCACGCCGCCGGACGCCGTGGCAATCGCAGGCATGCTGAAGGCCGCCGGCGTCGACATCATCGACGTCTCGGCCGGCCAGACCTCGACGGCCGCGCGCCCCGTCTACGGCCGCATGTTTCAGACGCCGTTCTCCGATCGCATTCGCAACGAGGTCGGCATTGCCACCATGGCCGTGGGTAACATCTATGAGCCCGACCACGTCAACTCGATCTTGATGGCCGGGCGCGCCGACCTGTGCTGCCTGGCGCGGCCGCACCTGGCCGACCCCTATTGGACGTTGCGGGCGGCGGCAAGCCTCGGCTACGCCGGCGAGCTCTGGCCGCAACCCTATGGCGCCGGCGGCGAGCAGCTCAATCGCTTGGCGGCGCGCGCGGGCGCCATGGAGAGCGTTTGATGGACCTGAGGCACGCGCTCATCACCGGCGGCGGCAGTGGTATCGGCGCGGCGATCGCGCGCCAGTTGGCCGAGACCGGGGTCAGCGTCTCGCTCGTCGGCCGACGCCGCCAACCACTCGAGACCCTGGCTGCCAGCCTCGAGCGCGCCTCCCCAATCGTTGCCGACGTGACGCTGGAAGCCGACGCAGCGGCCATGGTCGATGCCGCCCGGCGGGCCAATGGGCCGATCGATGTCGTCATCGCCAACGCCGGTGCCGCCGCGAGCGCGCCCGTGACGCGGCTCGATCTGGAGCAGTGGCAGCGCATGCTTGCGGTCAACCTGACGGGTGCCTTCCTCACCGTCAAGGCGGCCCTTCCCGACCTGTTGCGGCCCGAGGCGCGGCTGCCGCGCATCGTTTTCATCGCCTCGACGGCGGGCATCAAGGGCTATGCCTATGCCGCCGGCTACTGCGCGGCCAAGCACGGCGTGGTCGGCCTGGCGCGGTCACTGGCCGCCGAGTTGGCGCCGCGCCGGATCACGGTCAATGCCGTGTGCCCGGGCTTCACCGAAACGCCGCTGCTGGCGGCCTCGCTCGCCAAGATTGTTGCCAGCACCGGCCGTTCGCCGGCCGCGGCCCGAGCCGAGCTCAGCCGTTTCAACCCGCAGGGACGCTTTGTGGAACCCGAGGAGGTCGCCCACACGGTCCTGTTCCTGTTGAGCGCCTCGGCGCAGGCGATCAGCGGCCAGGCGATATCGGTCTCGGGAGGAGAAACGTGAGCGGCCAGCGGCGGGCGCGCCGGGCGGAGGCCGGCAACAAGCAGAGGTTGCGGCTCTGGCTGCGGGTCTTGCGCGTGGCCCGCGGCATCGAGGTCGAGCTGCGCCGCCTTCTCGCCGCCGAGTTCGCGACCACTTTGCCGAAGTTCGATGTGATGGCGGCGCTGGCGCGGGTAGAGAACGGCATGAACATGACCGAGCTTTCGCGCCACCTGATGGTTTCCAACGGCAACGTCACCGGCATCATCGATCGTTTGGCTGCCGAAGGGATGGTCGAGCGCCTGGCCCAGGTAGGTGACCGTCGCGCCACCTTTGTGCGCCTGACCGCCAAAGGTTCCGCGCGCTTTGCCGCCATGGCCCAAGCGCATGCAGGCTGGATTGGCGCCATGCTGGCAAATTACAGTGATGCCGAGGTCGAGACCCTGTTTGCCCTGTTGGCGCGAGCTCGCCAGCGCGCCGGGGCGGCTAGCAATGGCTTCGACCCCGAAGTCGCAAGCAGCCGCGGTGGCCTCGCCGGCGCGCCGGTTCGGCAACGGCGCCCGGACGACGACGCGCCGCGCCCGGGTCGGCGGCGAGGCAGTGGAGGCTCCCATGTTCGCTAGCCTATTTTCGCGCGCAATGCTGGCCGCCAGCGTCGATGGCCAGGGTGTCCGCCGGCAATCGCCCCGCCTCGGCCCCAGCGCCCACATCGATACCTTCACGCGCGACAATCTGCCGGCCGGCGCCGACTGGCCGGATCTGCTGCTGGAGCGGCCGCAGTTTCAGTATCCGGATTACCTCAATGTCGCCGTCGAGCTCAGCGAGCGCCTGGTCGAGCGCGGCTTTGGCGACAACACCGCCCTGATCGGCAACGGCCGCCGCCGCACCTACAAGGAGCTGTCGGACTGGACCAATCGCCTGGCGCACGCGCTGGTGGAAGATTTCGGCGTCAGGCCCGGCAACCGCGTGCTGATCCGTTCCGGCAACAACCCGGCCATGGTGGCCGCGTGGCTGGCGGCGACCAAGGCCGGCGCCGTCGCCGTCAACACCATGCCGATGCTGCGCGCCGGCGAACTGAGCAAGATCGTCGATAAGGCGCAAATCGGCCTGGCACTGTGCGACAGTCGCATCACCGACGAGTTGGTCGCCTGCGCCAAGGACAGCCGCTTCCTCAAGCAGGTGATCAGCTTCGACGGCACGTCCAACCACGACGCCGAGCTCGACCGCATTGCGCTCAACAAATCGGTGAGATTCGCGGCGGTGGCGACCGGTCGCGACGACGTCGCGCTATTGAGCTTCACCTCGGGCACCACCGGCGAGCCCAAGGGCACCATGCACTTTCACCGCGATTTGCTGATCATGGCCGACGGCTATGCGCAGGAGATTTTGGGCGTGCGGCCCGATGACGTATTCGTCGGCTCACCGCCCCTGGCCTTCACCTTTGGCCTGGGCGGGCTCGCCGTCTTCCCGCTGCGCTTTGGCGCCACGGCGACGCTATTGGAAAATGCCTCGCCGGCCAACATGATCGAAATCATCGAGACCTACAAAGCCACCATAAGTTTCACCTCGCCCACGGCCTACCGCGCCATGATGATCGCCATGGACAAAGGTGCTAACTTGTCATCTTTGCGCCTGGCCGTCTCCGCCGGCGAAACGCTGCCGGCGCCGGTGTTCGAGGCTTGGACCAGCAAGACCGGCAAGCCCATTCTTGACGGCATCGGCGCCACCGAAATGCTGCACATTTTCATCAGCAACCGGCTGGGCGATGCGGCGGCCGGCGCCACCGGCAAGCCGGTCACGGGTTATGAGGCCAGAATTGTCGACGACAACATGGCCGAGGTTGCCGACGGCAGCGTCGGCCATCTCGCCGTGCGCGGCCCCACCGGCTGCCGCTACCTCGCCGACGACCGGCAACGGACCTACGTGCGCGCCGGCTGGAACCTCACCGGCGACGACTTCATGCGCGATCAAAACGGCGTGTTTCACTTCGTGGCCCGTGCCGACGACATGATCATCTCGGCGGGCTACAACATCGCCGGTCCCGAAGTGGAGGCGGCCCTGCTCAGCCATGCCGATGTGGCCGAGTGCGCGGTGATCGGCGTCCCCGACCGAGAGCGCGGCCAGATCGTGGAGGCGCACGTGGTGTTGAAGGCGGGCGTTGCCGGCGACGCCGCCTGTGCCAAGCGTCTGCAGGATCACGTCAAGGCCAAGATCGCGCCCTTCAAATATCCCCGCTCCATCAAGTTCGCCACTGCCCTGCCCAAGACCCAGACCGGCAAGGTGCAGCGCTTCAAGCTGAAACGACAATGAGCGAGCGCACCGCCCTGCCGGCGAACCCTGGCTCGGCCTCGAGGGCCCGCGGCACCCGCCCGGGATGGGTCGGGCCGGGACAGGGCCAAGCGCGTTACCCCACTGCAGCAAGGAGCAAGCCATGAGCGAGGCGTTCATGCGAGCGCTGCATCCGCGGCACTGGGCGAGGGCCAAGGGCTTCTCCAACGGCATCCTGGCCGAGGGACGGCTGCTGTTCATCGCCGGCCAGGTCGGTTGGAATGCCCAGCAACAGTTCGAGAGCGATGACTTCGTCGTGCAGGTGGAACAGGCGCTCGGAAACATCCTCGAGGTGCTGGCCGAGGCGGATGGTGAGCCCGAGCACCTCGTTCGCCTCACCTGGTACGTCCTCGACAAGAACGACTATCTGGGGCGCCTCAAGGAGGTGGGGCAGGCCTATCGCCGCGTACTCGGACGGCATTTCCCGGCCATGACGCTGGTCCAGGTCATGGGCCTGGTTGAGGAGCGCGCGAAGGTCGAAATCGAGGCGACCGCCGTGTTGCCTCGCCGCTAAGTTCAGCTCGCGCGTTGCGCACGATCCGAGCAAGGTTAGCGGTTGGGGGTAGTAGGGGTTGGGGATGGGAAAAACACAATATCGCTCGCGCATTACCGTTGCCGGCCTCGACCGTGCGCCGCACCGCGCCTTCATGCGCGCCAGTGGCCTCGACGAGGAAGACCTGGAAAAACCGCGCCTCGGCATTGCCGACACGCGTGGCGACAATACCCCGTGCTCGATGGCGCTGGCGCCGCAGGCGGACGCCGCGCGCCTGGGCGTGGCCGCCGGCGGCGGCGTGCCGATCAGCTTCAGCACCATCTCGGTCTCCGATGGCGTATCGATGAACCACAAGGGGATGCGCCTCAGCTTGATTTCGCGCGAGATCATTGCCGACTCGATTGAGGCCGTGATGCGCGCCCATGCCCTGGATGGACTGATCGGCTTTGCGGGCTGCGACAAGACGCTACCCGCCATGATGATGGCGATGGTGCGACTGAACTGCCCGAGCGTATTCGTCTACGGTGGGGCCATGCTGCCCGGCCACTGGCGGGGGCGCGACGTCACCGTGCTCACGGCCTATGAAGGCGTTGGCCGTGTGCTGGCAAACAGCATGAGCGAGGGCGAGCTCAACGAGTTGGAGCGGGCCTCAGCCCCGACCATCGGCGCCTGCCCCGGGCAGTTCACGGCCAATACCATGGCGATGGTTTCGGAAACCTTGGGCCTGGCGCCGCCGGGTTCGGCCATGCTGCCTGCCGTCTATTCCGAACGCTTGGCGCTGGCACGGCGTGCCGGTCGGCGGCTCACGCAGATCCTGAGCGATGGCGGTCCCTTGCCGCGCGACCTCGTCACCCGCAAGGCCTTGGAGAATGCCGCCGCGGCCGTGGCGGCGACCGCCGGCTCGACCAATGCCGGCTTGCATCTGCCCGCTATCGCGCACGAGGCCGGGATCTCCTTCAGCATGGAGGATGTCGCGGAGGTGTTTGCCCGCACGCCCCTCATTGCCGATCTGCAGCCGGGTGGAAAATATCTGGCCGTCGACCTTTTTCGGGTCGGGGGGACCGACGCGGTTCTGAAGGCCCTGCTCGATGGCGGCTATCTGCACGGCGACACGCTGACCCTGTCGGGGGTGACGCTCAGCCAACACTTGGCCGCCCAGGCCGATGCTGACGGGGAGGTGGTGCGGCCGGCGTCGCAGCCTATCAGTGCTTCGGGCGGCTTGGTCATGCTGCGCGGCAGCCTTGCGCCCGAGGGGGCCCTCATCAAGATTGCAGGGCTCGCGAACCTCAGCTTCGAGGGCCGGGCCCGGGTCTTCGATAGCGAGGAAGCCTGTATGGCCGCGGTGGCGACCCGCCAATACCAGGAAGGCGAGGCGCTGATCATCCGCTATGAAGGGCCGCGGGGCGGGCCGGGCATGCGAGAGATGCTGGGGGTGACCGCGCTGATTTATGGACAGGGTATGGGGGAAAAGGTGGCCCTGATCACCGATGGGCGCTTTTCCGGGGCAACGCGCGGCATGATGGTTGGCTATGTCGGGCCGGAGGCCGCCCTTGGCGGGCCGATCGCCTTGGCGCGCAACGGCGACGGCGTCAAGATCGACTGCCGGGCGGGCACGATCGAGCTCCTGGTGGGGTCGGCCGACCTTGCCGCCCGCCGCGCCGCGCTGCCGCCGCGCCCGCCTCAAGCGCTTGCCGGCGTCATGGAAAAATACGCCAAACTGGTGGGGCCGGCGCGCCTGGGGGCAACGACGCACTCCGGCGCGGCCGAGTGGCCGCGGGAGTAGGGCCGCTCCAGGCCATCGAGCGTCGTGCCTGCAAAAGACCTTGACGCTGCCGGCGCGCTGATGGCCCGATAAGGCCGGCACAGTGGGAGGACATGAGATGCGTCACACCATCGGTTTTAGGCTGCGCGCCAGCCTCGGCTTGAGCCTGCTCGCGCTGGGCGCAGGCTGCGGGGCTGCCGGCGCGCAAACGACCCTGACGATGTCAAGCTGGGTGCCACCCTCGCACGCGCTGACCAAGGATGTGTTGGCCGTCTGGGCGCAGAACGTGGAGAAGGCCACTAACGGCCGCGTCAAGCTGCAAATGCTGCCGAAGCATCCCTCGGCCCCGCCCGGAACCTTCGACGCCGTCAAAGATGGGCTCGTCGATGTTTCCTACGTTACCGCCAGCTACACGCCGGCCCGCCACATCTTGCCGCTGCTGCCCGAGTTGCCCGGCGGCGGCGCCACCGCCGAAATCAATTCGGTCGCCTTTTCGCGGATCCACTGGAAGCACTTGCACGCCGTCGGCGAATACAAGGGCGTCAAACTGCTGGCGGTCTTCACGCACGGCCCCGGCCAAATGTTCAACACCAAGCGACCGATCAACAAAGTGGAGGACCTGGCGGGCATGAAAATCCGCTCAGGCGGCGGCATTTCCGAGCAGATGGCCCGCGCGCTGGGCGCCTCCGCCTTCGTGAAGCCCGCCCCAGAATCCTATGAGCTGCTCAGTTCGGGCGTGGCCGACGGGACGTTCTTCCCGCTCGAATCGATCAACTCCTTCAAGCTTGGCACGGTGGTCAAATATGCCACCCTGTTTCCCGGCGGCTTTTATGGCTCAGCGTTCGGCTTTTTCATGAACGAGGAGCGCTGGAACAAGCTCGCCAAGGAGGACCAGGAGGCGATCACGTCGGTCTCGGGGGAGGCGCTGGCCCGCCTGGCCGGCAAGGCCTGGGACGCGGCGGATCGCGCCGCCTTCGAGGAGATGAAGAGGGTGGGCATCCAAATCACCGAGGCTTCGCCCGAGCTGATCCAAGGCGTCAAGGAGCGCGCCAAGGTCATCGAGGATGAGTGGGTGAAGAATGCGAGCGCCAAAGGCCTCGATGGTGCCAAGGTGCTGGTCGAGTTCCGCGAAGAAATCAAGCGCGTTGCGGCCGGTAATTGACGGGATTTACGGTGGCTCGCAATCAGTTCGATGCCGGCTCCTGGCTCGATCGGGCGCTGGGAGCCATGGCAGCGCTGCTGCTGTTCGGCTTGATGTCGCTGACGGCGGTCGACGTCGTCAGCCGCTATATCTTCAACTGGCCGCTGCGCGGCGCCTTTGAGATTACCGAGCTCCTGCTGCTGTCGCTGATCTTTGCGGGCTTGCCGCTGGCCTCCCGGGCCGGCGAACACGTGACGCTCGACTTTATCGATCGGGCCCTGACGCCGACGGGACGCCGCGGCCTGCGGCGGCTGATTGACCTGGTGTGCGGGCTAATCCTGCTCGGTCTCGCCTGGCGGGTGTGGGTCAAGGCCGCCAAGATCGGCGCCTACGGCGACACCACGGAGGTTTTACGGCTGCCGATCAGCCCGTTCGTCTATGTTATGGCGCTGATGGTCGCCGTCACGGCCGTGGTGCATTTCGCCAAGGTCGCCTTTCCCGGCCCGGATCAGGTGGCTGCGCCGACCTTTGATCCAGACAAGACCAGCCCGACATGACGGAAGCCCTGATCGGCCTCGGCCTGATGCTTCTGCTCGCCCTGTTGCGCGTGCCGATCGCGCTCGCCATGGGCGTAATCGGCTTTCTCGGCGTCGCCTATTTGCGCGACTGGAACTTCGCGCCGGCCATGGCGATGGTAGAGACCAAAATCTACGAAACCGGCCGCAACTACACCCTGTCGGTGGTGCCGCTGTTCATCTTGATGGGCAATCTGGTCACGCGCGCCGGCATGTCGCAAGAGCTCTTCCGCGCCGCCTACACCTGCATCGGCCACTTGCGCGGGGGTTTGGCGATGGCAACGGTGGTGGCTTGCGCCGGCTTCGGCGCCATTTGCGGTTCTTCGATCGCCACCGCCGCCACCATGGCCAAGGTCGCCTATCCGGCCATGAAGGGGCTCGGCTACTCGGATCGCTTGTCGACGGGCGCAATTGCCGGCGGCGGCACCCTCGGCATCCTCATTCCGCCCTCGACGCTGATGGTGATCTACGGCGTCTTGACCGAAACCAACATCGGCAAGCTGTTCGCCGCCGGGGTGCTGCCCGGTATCATCGCCACGGCATTGTTGTGCCTGGCGGTGCAATGGACCGTGTCTGTTGACCCGGCGTCGGGGCCGCGCGGCGAGCGCTCGGGCTGGCCGGAGCGTTGGCGCGCGCTCAAGGGCGTGTGGGGAGTGTTGGCCCTGTTCCTCGTCGTCATGGGCGGCATCTATGGTGGCGCGTTCACGGCCACGGAAGGCGCCGGCATGGGGGCATTCGGCGCGCTGCTGTTTGCCCTGGCGCGCCGCAGCTTGAGCTGGCGCACCCTGCTCGATGCCCTCGTCGAATCGGCGCGCACGACGGCGATGTTGTTTGCCATCCTCACCGGCGCGCTGATGTTTGCCGAGTTCGTCAACTATACGACCATGCCCGGCGATCTGAGAGATCTGGTCACCTCCCTCAATCTCTCGCCGATCATGGTGGTGGCCGCGATTTGCACGATCTATGTGATCCTCGGCACGGCCATGGAAGAGCTGTCCATGATCTTGCTGACGGTGCCGATCTTCTTTCCGTTGATCGTGCATCTCGGCTTCGATCCGATCTGGTTCGGCATTCTGATTGTCGTCGTCGTTGAAATCGGGCTCATCAGTCCACCGGTCGGCATGAACCTGTTCGTGATCAATGCCCTGTTACCGCACGTTCCGACCCAGGTGCTGTTCCGCGGCGTGCTGCCGTTCATGGTCGCAGACATCGTGCGGCTGGCGATCCTCATTGCCTTCCCGACGATTTCGCTCTGGCTGCCGAGCTTGATGCGCTAGCAGGTTTGAGCCGCCGGCAGGTCGCCGCCAACGCTTGCACGCAAGGCGGCTGGCGCGAAAAATCGCAGGCCAGCCATAAAGGTCAGGCTCAGAACTTGTAGTTGAGGCCGGCGCGCACAATGTGCGCCGTTAGATCGACGCTGCTGGCCATGTTGTTGGTGCTGCCGGCGGCGGGGTGCCCGGGATCGCTGACCTGGGCGTTCGCGGTCACCTTGCCGAAATCCAAATAAAGATACTCCCCGCGCAGGCTCCAGTTGCCGCCAAGCGCCAGCTCCGCGCCGCCGCCGACCGTCCATCCCACCGCGCGACCGTTGCTAGAGCCCACGCCCTCGGCCAGCGAAACCGAGGAGGTGAGTGAATTCTTGACGGAGAGGTCGGTCGCGGCCACGCCGCCCGTCGCGTAGATGAGGGCATTCGGGCTGACGAGCCAACCCAGTCGGCTTCTGGCGGTGACCAGCCAGTCCGTGTCAAAGGCAGTCGTCACCGTAATCGCGTTGGCCGCATCGTTGGGATCCGGCCTGCTGCCTGAGCGGGATGCAGCGAGCTTGAAGGACTGCACGTCGACTTCGAGCCCGAACACGGCGCTGCCCTTCTGCAAGTTGACGCCGACCTGGGCGCCGCCCAGAAAACCCCGGTCCGACATGGTGCCGGTGCCGGCGGCGGCAAGAACGGGCAGCGCGTCCGGACCGAACGGGCAGTTCTCGCCCGTTGGCGGGGTTGCGTCAGTATCGTTGCAGACCGCCGACGTGCCGGCGTGCGCACTGCCCCAAGCCATGCCGGCGTTGACGCCAACATAAAACCCTGACCAGCTAAAGGCCTTGGCGGGGGCGGTAAGGCCGTCCAACTTCTGGCTCAAGCCGAGCCGGCCACCGAGGCTGTGGTCGTCGCCGGAGGCTTCGTAGTAGAGCGCCGCGCCGAAGGTGGTGTTGCCCTGGGTGTAGGTCACGCCGACGTCGACCCCGCCATACAAGTGATCTTGATCCAGGCGGTTGGTCTCAGAGGTGCCATCAATCACGGCATCGAAGCCGCTGCGGTAGCCCCACTCTTGCCGGACGTAGCCCTGGATGTAGGG
>DASTMQ010000581.1:0-27095 GCA_035714005.1 Hyphomicrobiaceae bacterium | reverse complement strand
GAGGTGCGCGGCAAGGCGCCCGCCGCCAAGGCCAAAACCTATTAGCCGACACGATTGGCCGACACGATTATCCGACACGATTATCCGACACGGGCGGCAGGCACGAAGTCCCCCGGGCGGCTCGCCCGGGGCCGGCTTAGTGGTCGCTCAACGCCTTGCCGGTGTAGTCGTGCATGAGAGCCGTGGCGATGAGGCTCACGATGGCGCACGCCAGAATATAGACGGCAATGGCGTAGGGCGTACCGTAGGTCGCAAACAGCCAGGTGGCGATTAGCGGCGCGGGGCCGCCGGCGATCACGGATGCCAACTGATAGCCGAGCGAGGCGCCGCTATAGCGCAGCCGCCCGGGAAAAAGCTCGGCGATCAAGGCCGCCTGCGGCCCATACATGATGTCGTGCGGGATCAGGGAGAGCACGATGGCGAGGAAGATGAGCGCGTAGGAGCCCGTATCGAGCATGGCAAAGTAGAGAAAGCCGAACGCACCCGTGAGCGCCGCCCCGATCATGTAGGTCTTCTTGCGGCCGATGCGATCGGAGATATGCCCAAACAGAGGAATGCTGACGAACGAGAGCACCGAGGCGGCGAGCACGGCGGTCAGAATGAAATCCCGTGGCACCTTCAGCGTGTTCACGGCATAGGCAAAAACGAAGGCCGTGAAGATATAAAAGGGCGCCTGCTCGGCCATGCGGGCGAAGGCACTCAACAGGATCTCTTTGCCGTGACCGCGCAGCACGGCCGGAACCGGCGCGCGCTCGAGACGCTCGGCATCCTGCAGGCGGGTGAAGGTGGGGGTTTCAAGAATGCCGAGGCGGATATAAAGACCGACCGCAACCAGCACGATGCTGAGCGCAAACGGCAGCCGCCAACCCCAGGCCAGAAACTGTTCGCCGGACATTTGGCTGAAGGCGAGCACGGCCAAATTTGCAAGGAACAATCCGCAGGGCACGCCGAACTGCGGCCAGGAGGCGATGAAGCCGCGCTGGTCGTGCGTGCGCGACCATTCCATCGACAAGAGGACGGAGCCGCCCCACTCGCCGCCGACGCCGACGCCCTGCACGAAACGCAAGACCGTCAGGATCACGGCACCCCAGATACCGATGCTCTCGTAGGTGGGCACGAAAGCGACCAGAAAGGTCGCAATCCCCATCAGCATCAAGGTTGCAATCAGCGTGGCCTTGCGGCCGATGCGGTCGCCATAGTGACCAAAGATCGCAGCCCCTATGGGACGCGCGACAAAGCCCACGGCGTAGACGGCAAAGGCTTCGAGCGTCCCCACCAGGGGGTCGGAGTTGGGAAAAAAGAGCTTGGCAAAAACCAGCCCGGTGACGGTGCTATAAAGAAAAAAATCATACCACTCGATCGCCGTACCGATGGTACTGGCGACGACGGCCCGCCGCAGCTGGATGCGATGTTCCTCTTCCGGCAGATGGCCAATGACAGCTTGGGCCATCAGGCACCTCCATGCTGTCCCACCCGGCCGCCGACCCTCTAACGTGACGCCAGCCGCCGAGGTTCCACGGGCGGTGGCCCGCCCCGACCGAGGAGAGCCTCAGAGCCGCCGATGGCGCCGGCGAGTTGCGGGCGTCTGGGCGTCGCTAAACCTTAAGGTCGAGCCGGTAGTGGCGCGCCAGGATGGCCAGCGCCGCCGTCTTCAAGGCCTTAAAGTCGCGGCTCTCCTCTTCGCATGCGGCCAGGATGGCGTTGGCAAGCTTGACGCGCGCGGCTTCGATGGTGACGGGATCGTTGCCGAAATAACCGGAAACGCTCTGCCAGACTTCATCGAAGGCCTGATAGGCGAGCTTGAGGGTCTCGGGTCCAAAAGACCCGCTTTCGACGATCTGGCGTGCTTTCATGGGTCCCTCGGGGCGAAGACCCGCCCCCGCACAGGCGGCCGCATCTAAGGCGGACCATGCTGCGGCGACCGGACCCTGTCGGTAACCTAGATGACCTACGGGGCCTCGGGAAAGGTTTTTGGCAGGTGATAAGCGATCCGCGTGCGAACGAGCCGGTAGCATTCGCACGAGGCGCCGATCAGGCCGTCGCGATCGAGAATGGTGACCCGTCGGCGGCCGCACTCAATCAGGCCGTCGCGCTGCAGTCCTTGGGCGGCATTGGTGATGCTGGGGCGGTGCACGCCCAACATCTCGGCGAGCAGATCCTGGGTCAGGGGCAGGTCGTCGCCGTCGTGCCGATCGCGCATCATCAAAAGCCAGCGCGCCAAGCGCTGGCGCACGTTGTGAGCGCCGTTGCAGGCGGCCGATACCATCACCTGCTCGAGAAAGGCCAGCACGTGGGCCTGCACGAGCTTGAGGAACGTTGGCATGGCGTCCATGCCCCGCACAAACGCCTGGCGCGTCATCTTGGCCGCGCTCCCCGGCACCTGCACGAGCAGGCGGGCGGACGATGCCTTGGCGCCGAACACGGCCTGAAACCCCGTGCCGCCCTCGCGACCGATGGTGGCCATTTCGATAATGCTGCCGTCGGGGTAGACGGCCACCACCGAGATCACCCCGCTGTCCGGGAAAAAGACGTGATCGAGGGAGCTATCGGCATCGACCAAGACCTGCTCGCGCTTGCACTCGATATACTCGAGGTCGGGCTGGAGCTGCTTGAGGTCGGACTCGGGGAGCGCAAGGAGCAGTCGATTTCGAGGCCAGTTCGCAGGAGCATTCATGGATCGTAAACGGCCCACCCGGCGTCTGGTTCGCCCAACCCGCGGCTAATCCTGCGCGGCAAAGATGTCGCCCCCGCCAGCCGATCGGGAACTATTCGGCGGCGCTGCGCCGCGGGCGTGCCAGCCAGAGGTCGAGATCGGCCAGAGCCCGCGCGCTCAAAGCGCGCTTTTTGGCGGCGCCGCGCTCCTTGGCTTTGCCGCGACTGCCCGCGGGCTCCCCGCTCGGCTGGGCCAGCGGTGGGAACAAACCGAAGTTAATGTTCATTGGTTGGAATGCGCCGGCACCGTCCGCGCCTGCGCCAAGATGTCCGCCCGTGATGTGGGCGAGCAGGGCGCCGAAGGCGGTGGTGACGGGTGGCGGCTGCCACGGCATGCCGCAGCGTTCGGCCGCCGCCGCTTGGCCGGCAAGGAGCCCGATGGCGGCGCTTTCGACGTAGCCCTCGCAGCCCGTGATCTGGCCCGCAAAGCGCAGGCGGGGGCAGACGCGCAGCCGCAGTTGGCCGTCGAGCAACTTCGGCGCATTGAGGAAGGTGTTGCGATGGAGCCCGCCGAGGCGGGCAAACTCGGCCTGGGCGAGGCCGGGGATCAAGCGGAAAATGCGCACCTGCTCGCCATGCTTGAGCTTGGTCTGGAAGCCGACCATGTTCCACAAGGTGCCGAGCGCATTGTCTTGTCGCAGCTGCACGACGGCATAGGCGCGCTCGCCGCCGCGATGGGGATTTGAGAGACCGACCGGCTTCATGGGACCGAAGCGCAAGGTGTCGCGGCCGCGCTCGGCCATCACCTCGATCGGCAGGCAACCCTCAAAGTAGGGCGTTGTGGCTTCCCAGGCGTGGAAGCTGGTCTTCTCGCCGGCAATGAGCGCGCCGATAAAGGTCTCGTACTCGGCCTTGCTCATGGGGCAATTGATGTAGTCGGCCCCGCTGCCGCCGGGACCCGCCTTGTCGTAGCGCGACTGCCGCCAGGTGATGCCAGGATCAATGCTATCGACATGCACGATCGGAGCGATGGCATCGAAAAACGCCAATTCGCCCTCACCGCTGAGGTCCTGGATGGCCGCGGAGAGGGCGGGCGAGGTCAGGGGCCCGGTGGCGATGATGACGCTATCCCAGGCGGGTGGCGGCAGGCCCGCCACCTCGCCGCGGTCAATGGCCACACGGGGGTGGGTGGCAAGCGCGCCGGTCACATGCCGGGCGAAGTCGTCGCGATCGACCGCCAAGGCCCCACCCGCGGGCAACTTGTGGGCGTCGGCCGCGGCCATGATCAGCGAGCCCGCCCGCCGCATCTCCTCGTGCAGCAGCCCCACGGCATTGGTCTCGGCATCGTCGGAGCGAAAGGAATTGGAGCAGACGAGCTCGGCCAAGGCGTCGGTCTTGTGGGCCTCGGTCGATCGGCACGGTCGCATTTCGTGCACGATCACGCGCACGCCGGCGCGGGCAATCTGCCAGGCGGCCTCGCTGCCGGCGAGCCCGCCGCCGATGACATGGATGGGATTGTCGTGCATGATGAGCAAAATAGGCGCAAAGGCCGACGGGCTCAACAAGGGCTGCGGCGGCGGGAGTTTTGCGCAGCCGGCCGCCGGTGGGTTCGCCCCAGCAGGGATCAAACCATGGATGGGAACGGGGATCTCAACGCCTTGGCCGCGATCGTGGCCGCCCGGCTCAAGGCGCGGGCCGAGACGATTGCGGTGGCGGAATCGGCCGCCGGCGGGCTCATCTCGGCGGCACTGCTGGCCGTCCCCGGGGCGTCGGCCTACTTTCTGGGCGGCGCCGTCGTCTACACGCGGGTCGCACGCCAGTCGCTGCTGTCGATCACGGACGAGGCCATGACCGGCCTGCGCTCGGCGAGCGAACCTTATGCGGCGCTTCTGGCCCGCAGCGTGCGCGTGCGGCACGGCGCGAGCTGGGGTTTATCCGAAACGGGGGCGGCCGGTCCCACCGGCAATCGCTATGGCGACGCGGCGGGGCATACCTGCATTGGCCTCGACGGCCCGCGTACCAAGGTTTTGACGCTCGAAACGGGCAGCGCCGACCGGGTCGCCAACATGCAGGCCTTCGCGCGCAAGGCGCTGGAAACCTTGGCGGCCGAACTGGACACCTGACGCACCAACAACAGCGGCTTGGCTGCGCTCAGACATCGGCCCGCGCCCCAGGAGCTGGGGCAGCGGGACCTCGGGCGCGGCATGACCCGGGGCAGCATAAGCGCCAGCCGATGTGCAGCTTGCCGCGGAAGACCGGTTCGTGGCGCCGGTGCAGCCAACCCGAACCGCTTGGGCGGCGGCGCGCCGGGGTCGCGCCGCCGCCGCTACCTGTGGCATAATTGGCCCGAGCGGGTCGGCAAAGGTCACAAACGATGTATACCCAGGGTCTCAACAGCACGGATGCCGCCGGCCCGGCGCACGCCGAAGACCCCGCACGGCTCGCGCGTTTTCAAGGCAAGGTCGAGGCCGAGGACAAGGTCGAACCCAACGATTGGATGCCCGAGGCCTATCGGCGCACGCTGATGCGGCAGATCTCCCAGCACGCCCATTCCGAGGTGATCGGCATGCAACCGGAGGGCAACTGGCTGACGCGCGCGCCCTCCTTGCGCCGCAAGGCGGGACTGCTCGCCAAGGTGCAGGACGAGGCGGGACACGGTCTTTATCTCTACGCCGCGGCCGAGACGCTGGGTATTTCGCGCGAAGAGATGGTCGAGCAGCTGCTGGCGGGCAAAGCCAAGTACTCCTCGATTTTCAATTATCCGACCTTGTCGTGGGCCGACATTGGGGCCATCGGCTGGCTCGTCGACGGCGCCGCCATCATGAACCAGATCCCGCTCTGCCGCTGCAGCTTCGGCCCTTACGCCCGGGCGATGATCCGCATTTGCAAGGAGGAGAGCTTCCATCAGCGCCAGGGCTACGAAATCATGCTCACGCTTTGCAATGGCACGGTGGCCCAGAAACAGATGGCGCAGGACGCGCTCAATCGCTTCTGGTGGCCGGTGCTGATGATGTTCGGCCCCTCCGACAGGGAGAGCCTGCATTCCGCCGATACCATGAAGTGGAAGATCAAGCGCTTTTCCAACGACGACCTGCGCCAGAAGTTCATCGATGCGACCGTGCCGCAGGGGCATTACCTGGGACTGACCTTTCCCGACCCCGAGTTGGCGTTCGACGCCGCCAGCGGGCATTGGCATACTGGCGAGATCGACTGGAGCGAGTTCAAGCGGGTGCTGGCGGGCGACGGTCCCTGCAACCGACAGCGCATGCACACACGCCAGGCGGCACACGCCGATGGCGTCTGGGTGCGCGAGGCGGCCCTGGCCTACGCGGCAAAGCGCGCCAAGCGCGCCAACACCCGGCCGCAAGCCGCCGAATAGAGAAGGCCAACCTGATGTCCGAACCTCTGATGCCGCTGTGGGAAGTTTTCATCCGCAACCGCTCCGGCATGCCGCACAAGCATTGCGGCAGCGTGCATGCCGCCGACGCAACCATGGCGCTGCAAGCGGCGCGCGACGTCTACACTCGCCGCGGCGAGAGCGTCTCGATCTGGGTGACGCCCTCGAGTGCGATCTCCGCCTCGGACCCCGACGACAAGGACCACTTGTTCGAGCCGACGGCGAGCAAACCCTATCGGCACCCCACCTTCTACACGGTACCCGACGAAGTCGGGCATATGTGAGGAGTGGGTTTGCCGATGCATGAGCATGGGGCGCGCACCTGAGCACCAGCGCTGATAGTTCGGCTAGCCTCGGTCCGGCGCCGCACGCACCGGCGGCGGCATTGTTCGGCTATCTGCTCAGCCTTGGCGACGACGCCCTGGTGCTGGGGCATCGCCTGTCGGAATGGTCCGGCCGTGGCCCGACGCTGGAAGAAGACATTGCGCTCTCCAATTTGGCCCTCGATCTGATCGGCCAAGCCCGACTATGCTACGCCTATGCCGGGGAGGTCGAAGGCGCGGGCCGCGATGAAGACGCGCTCGCCTATTTGCGCGACGAGCACGCCTATCGCAATCTGTTGCTGCTCGAGCAGCCGAACGGCGACTTTGCCATGACCATGGCGCGCCACCTGCTGTACGCGGCCTTCCTCGATCCCTATTTTAAGGCGTTGGCGGCCTCCGCCGATCCCCGCTTGGCCGAGATCGGGGCCAAGGCCGCCAAGGAAATGGCTTATCACCTGCGCCATGCCGCCGAGTGGGTGATCAGGCTCGGCGACGGCACCGAGGAAAGCCGCACCAGGACCGCGGCCGCGCTCGACGAGCTGTGGATGTATACGGGCGAGATGTTCGAGATGGATGCCAGCGAAACCCGGCTCGCAGCACAGGGTATCGCCGTCGACCGCGGCAGCCTCAGGCCGGTCTGGGAGGCAACGCTGGCGCGCGTGCTGGCCGAGGCGACGCTGGCGCGGCCTGCCAATCGCTGGATGCAGTGCGGGGGGCGCGCGGGCCGGCACAGCGAGCACCTCGGCCGACTGCTGGCGGAAATGCAGGTCCTCAACCGCGCCCATCCCGGCGCCAGCTGGTGAGGCAGCATGCCGAGCGAACCCGAGCGCAAGGCACATCCGACAGGCGCCGACGACGGCGCGGAAGCGCTCGCGCGCGCCCGCGCCGCGGTTGCGGCCGTCGTCGATCCCGAAATCCCCGTTCTGACGCTTGAGGATCTCGGGATCCTGCGCGGCGTTGCCCACCAAGATGGCGAAATCGTCGTCGCGCTCACCCCGACCTACATCGGCTGCCCGGCGACCTTTGCCATCCGGCTGGCCGTCGAAGCGGCCCTGGCCGCCGCCGGCCTGCCCAAGGCTCGCGTGGTGACGCAGCTGTCACCGCCCTGGTCGACAGCTGCGATTACCGAAGCGGGCCGACGCAAGCTCAAAGCCTTTGGCATCGCGCCGCCGGCGCGCGCCACGGGTCCAGGCGCACTGTTTTGTGACCCCGAGGTGGCCTGTCCCCGCTGCGGCTCAACCAACACCCGCAAGCTTTCCGAATTCGGTTCGACGGCCTGCAAGGCCCAGTGGCGCTGCGAGGCTTGCCGCGAGCCCTTCGACTATTTCAAGTGCATCTGACCACGAAGACCGCGGAAGGCCCGGGGCCACAGATGCACGACTTCCACCGCCTGACCATCGCCGAGGTGAAGCAGGAGACGTCGGAGGCGATCTCGGTCCGCTTTCACATTCCGGCCGCGCTCGCACCCATGTTCCGCTTCAAGCCCGGCCAGCATCTGGGCGTGCGCGCCGAGATCGATGGCCAAGAGCAGCGCCGCAGCTACTCGATCTGCTCGCCTCCCGGCGATGCGGACCTGCGTATTGCCATCAAGCGCATCGCCGACGGCCGCTTTTCGCATTGGGCGAGCGCCACCCTGGCAGCAGGGGCGACGCTGGAGGTCATGCCGCCGGCGGGCCGCTTCGTGCTGCCGCCCTCCGACGGCGAGGCGCGGCAGGTACTGGCGCTGGCGGCCGGGGCCGGCATCACGCCGATTTTGGCCATGCTGAGGCATGCGCTGGCAACAGAACCTGCCACCCACTTTACCCTCGTCTACGGCAACCGCAGTCCCGAGAGCACATTGTTCCGGCAGGAGCTGGAGGACCTCAAGGATCGCCACCTGCGCCAGTTTACGCTCCTGCACGTGCTCTCGCGCAACGATGAGATGAGCGCCCCGCTGTTGGAAGGCCGCATTAGCGGCGACAAGGTCAAGGCCTTGGCTGGCTCGCTGTTCAAGCCGAGCGAGGTTGCGCATGTCTTCCTGTGCGGACCCGGCTCGATGATCAAGGAGACGCGCAACGCGCTGTTCGGCCTGGGGGTGGCGCGCGAGCGCGTGCACCATGAGTTTTTTGCCCCCGGCGGCGGCGCCTATCGCGCGGCGGCGGCACCAGCACGCACCGTTGCAGCCAAGGCGGCGCCGAGTTCACCTTCGATTAAGGGCGCGGGCACGGAAGCCATCGCCATCCTCGATGGCATCAAACACGCCTTTGTGGTGCCCCCCGGCGGCCACGTGGTCGACGCCGCCCTGGCTCAGGGCATTCGCGTGCCCTATTCCTGCAAGGGCGGCATGTGTTGCACCTGCCGCGCCAAGCTGATCGAGGGCGAGGTGCGGATGACCACCAACTACTCGCTCGAGCCGTGGGAAATCGCGCGCGGCTTTGTTCTGACCTGCCAGGCCGTGCCGACCACGGACCGGCTGGTGATCGACTACGACCAGATGTGACGAGCAAGGGCCCCCGCACGCGTCCGGCTCAAGCGCGCGTGGCGGCAATCTCCTCTTCGACGGCCCCGAGGCTGTCCTTGCCGAAAAAAATCTCTTCCCCGACGTAGAAGGTGGGCGCGCCGAAGGTGCCGCGGGCAACCGAGCTCTCGGTGTTCTTGAGCAGGGTGTCTTTGACGGCCTGCTCCTGGATGCGCGCCAGCGTGCCTTGACCATCGAGACCGGCGGCATCGAGGGTGGCGCGGATCACCTCCGGATCGTCCATCTTTTTTTCTCCCTCCCACATGGCCTGGAAGACGACCTCGACGTAGCGCTGAAACGTGGGACCCGAGCCGGCCGCGACGGCGCCGCGCATGATCTGCACGGTATTGACGGGGAAATGCGGGTTCATCCTAAAGCGGGTCAGGCCGTGCTTTTTGATAAAGCGCCGCACCTCGAGCCGCTGATACTCGCTCTTGTTCTTGATGCCCTTGAACTGCAGCATCGGCGGCTGGTTGTTGGTCAGCTTGAAGACGCCGCCGAGCAGGATGGGGAGATAGTCGAAGTGTGCACCGGTGCGCTGCTCTATGGCCGGGATCACCCTGTGCGCAAAGTAGGCGTTGGGGCTGCCGAAATCGAAATGAAATTCGACTTTTGCTGGCATCTGTCCGTCTCCACGCTGCTCTTGGTCGGCCTCACCAGGTTTCGATCCAGGGCCTCAGATCCATCTCATGCGTCCAGGCCGAGCGGCTCTGCCGGTGCAGCTGAAAATACACCTCGGCGATCGCCTCCGGATCGAGGATGCCGTCGCGGTCCTTGAGGGCGGCGCGCTCGGGAAAGTTGCTACGAATGAAGTTCGTGTCGATGGCGCCATCGATCACGACATGGGCGACGTGAATACCGTTGGGAGAAAGCTCGCGCGCCAGGCTTTGCGCCAGCGCGCGCAGGCTCGCCTTGGCACCGGCGAAGGCGCAATAGCCGCTGCCGCCCCTCAGGCTGGCGGTCGCGCCGGTGAACAGGATGGTGCCGCGGCCGCGCGGCAGCATGACCTTGGCAACCTCGCGCCCCATCAGGAAGCCGGCAAAGCAGGCCATTTCCCAGACCTTGAAATAGACGCGCGAGGTGGTCTCGATCACGGGAAAGCGCACGTTGGCCCCAATATTGAAGACCGCCACCTCGATCGGTCCAACCTCGCGCTCGATGCTGGCGATGAGCGCGACCATCGCCTCTTCCTTGCGCGCGTCCGAGCCGAAGGCGCGGGCCGCGCCGCCGGCGCGCTCGATGTCGGCGACGAGCGGGGCAAGCTTGTCGGCGTGGCGGCGGGTGACGCAGGCGACAAAGCCTTCCCGGGCAAAGCGCCGGGCGATGGCGCCGCCGGTCGCATCGCCGGCACCGACCACGAGGGCGACCTTTGCCTCTGCCATGCAAAAATTCCTTTTCTTGGCGCCCGCGCCGCCGTCGCGCCGCCCGCGCGAGCGCCGAGCCCCCGGTCGTAAAGGTACTTTGGGGCTCACCACTTGGGCGCGGTCGGCGCGCCACGCGTGGGCGCCACGGCTCACCACTTCGGGGCTCACCACTTGGAAGCTCGCCACTTCGGGGCTCGCCGCGGCGGGCCTTGCATCCCACCCAAGGCTTAACAGCCAAGGCTAGACGCGAACGTCCGGGGACGGAAGGGCCAATCGGCCGGGCTCAAGCCCCATGAGCGGAGGCGCGGTGGGCCCGCGCATTTCGAGATGGCCCGGGAGCCCGAGGCTCAAAGATCAGGCGGCGCGACGTGCGCCGCGCGTGCGCTGGCGCATTTCCGCCTTGAGCAGGTTGCGGTAGGGGCCGGCGCGGGCGGCAAGCTCGCGCGGGACACCATCCTGCACCACGCGGCCGCCGTCGACCACGAGGATGCGGTCCAGGCGATGCACGGTGGTCAGGCGGTGGGCGATGGCAACGACCGTGCGGCCTTGCATCAACCGCGCCAGGGCTTCGCGGACCGCCTCCTCCGATTCGCTGTCGAGCGCCGAGGTGGCCTCGTCGAGCAGCAGTAAGGGCGCATCCTTGAGGAAGGCGCGGGCGAGCGCAATGCGCTGGCGCTGTCCGCCGGACAGGCGCGCACCGCGATCCCCGACCACGGTGTCGAGCCCCTGCGGCAGGTCGGCGATAAAGCCGCAGCGCGCCGCGGCCGCCGCCGCCCACACCTGCTCGTCGGTAGCCTCGGGACGGGCGTAGCGAATGTTTTCCATCAGCGAGCGATGAAAGAGCGAAATGTCCTGCGGCACCACCGCGATCGCCTGACGCAGGCTCTGCTGCGTCACCTCCGTGACGTCGTGGTCCGCAATCAGGATGCGGCCGCTGTCGATGTCGTAAAAGCGCTGGATGAGGGCGAGGATCGTACTCTTGCCACCACCGGAGGCCCCGACCAGGCCGACCTTCTGTCCGCTTTCGATGCTCAGGTCCAAGCTCTTGAATAAGGTGGGGCAGTCGGGATAGCCGAACACCACGCCTTCGAATTTGAGGCTGATGCCGCCACGCGCCAGGGCTTTGGCGCCGGGCCGGTCGTACATCTGGTGGGGCACGAGCAAGGTCTCGAGCGCCTCGGCGAAGCGCGCGGCGTGCTGAGTGACGTCGACCAGGGCGATGGCAAGGTCACGCGTGGCGTGCAATACGGAAAGGCCCAAGGTACATACCAGAATAACGTCGCCCGTCGTCGCCCGTCCCTGCTGCCACAACAGCAGCACCCAGGCGAGCAGCCCGATCGTGAGCGTCACCGTGACACAGGCATGGCCTATGCGCAGGCATTCGAGATAGCGCAGGCTCTTCCGGCGCGCGGCCATCTCCTGGCCAACGGTCGCCTCGAAGCGGCGGTTCTCCCGCGAAATGCCGTCGAACGCCTTCACGATCGCCATATTGCCGACCACGTCCGACAGCTCGCCATCCACCGCCGCCGCGCGGTCGGCAAATTCGTGGTGCAAGGGTTTACCGGCTGCGGCCTTGCGCACCATGGTGGCGATCACCAGCACCGCGACCGCGACCAACCCCGCCGCCATCGGCAGGCTCACCGTGCCGACGAACACAATGGCCCAAATGGTGGCCATGCACGGCGGCAGCACGTTCCACACCAGCATATTTTCGACGGTGAACAGGGCATTGGAGGTCGCCGTGACCCGCGCGGTCAGCGCCCCAGGCGAGGCGGCCGCGAAGTAGCTTGGCGCGTGCCCCGTCAGATGGCGGAAGAGGTCGCGCCGGATGTCGCCGGTGACGCCGACAAAGGTCGAGTTGCCGACCCAGCTGGCGACACGCCACAGCAAGTTGTCGGCCGTGATCAGAGCCAACAGCAAGACAAACACGTGCCAGACGGCCTCCGGGGCGCGCGGCGCGCCGGATAAAGTATCAACCAGGAGCTTTACCGCGTATTGGGTGACGATCGAACACAACACCGCAGCGCTGACGGCCGCCAGGATGATCGCGTGCGCCTTGCTCCGCCGACGCACGTAACGGAAGAAAAAAGCGATGGGTCGCTCGGCAAATGTCGCAAAATCTACCAGGACCACTACTCCCCTGGGTCCAGATGGCTGCCGTTGCCCCTCACAACGTGCGAGAGTTCGTTCGGTTCGCTTCCAGACCATCGATGTCTGTGGGTGCAGTTTCCGGCATTGCAACCAGAAGGGTAATGAAGGCGGCGGCGGCCGTGACGGCAAGCCCCAGAAAGGCCGTCCCACTGCCGAACCTTGTCGCGAGATAGCCGGCCACCGCGGCACTGAGGGCCGCCCCAACGCCCGTGGCGCTGGCGGCGATGCCTTGCGCCAAATTGAAGCGTCCCGACCCGCGGGTGATATCGGCGAGCGAGAGCGGCACGAGCACCCCCAGCACGGCCCCGCAGATGCCATCGAGCATCTGCGCGGCCACGATCACCCAGGGATCGCTATTGAAGGCCAGAACGGCCGCGCGCGCCGGCAGCGCGGCAAAACCCAACAGCAGCACCGGCCGCCGGCCCCAGTGCACGGCGAGCCGTCCGACGCCCGGGGCGATCAGGGCAACCATGAGCTGTGGTACGACGATGCACACGGCCACGAGCGCGCTCGCCCATTGGCCCATGTTGATCTCGAGGCCCAAGATCGGCAGCACGAAGCGGTCCGATCGCATTGCCATTTCCGTTCCCACCAGCGGCAGCATGGCAGCGTTGGCGGCATGGAATAGGAAAAGGGCGAAGGTTAAGACCAGCAGCGAGCGCTTGCGCAAGAGCTGGCCGATCAGGACGGGCGCGAGGCCGGTGCGCGGCTCGCGTGCAACGAGGCCGCCGTCGGCCAGCAGCGAATCGATGTCGCTTTCGCGAATCTGCGCCAAGGCAAGCAGCGTCGGCAGCGCCAACACCGCGGTGACCAGGAACACGGCCTGTGGCGAAATCAGATAGCCCGTTGCGCCCATCACGCCGGCGGCCAGACCGTTGCCGATGGAGGCGAAGCGGGCGTTGCGCCCGAGCCGCGGGCCGACCGCGGCATGGCCGACGAGCCCCAGCGTGATGGCGGCGATGGCGGGACCCAGCACCGAACTTGAAGCCACGTGCAACAGCTTGGCGATCAGGATGCCGAGAAAGGAGGGAAAGAGGGCAATGAGCAGCGCGCTGATGCCGATGCCCACGACGGCCAGCATGGCGACGCGGCGCTTCGATGGCGCCATGTCGACGAGCCAGCCGGCCGGCAGCTGACTGAGGAGGCCGGCGAGGCTGCCGATGGCCAAGATCAGCCCGATATCGGCCTGGTTCCACTTCTGGGTGGTGAGATAGACCGCAAGGAAAGGACCAAAGCCCGTCTGAATGTCGGCCACGAAGAAGGTGAACCAGTCGAGACCGCGTTCACTCCTGCGCAAGGCGGGTTGCACCGCGGCAGACCTTTCACACTCAACGAGACGTACACGGGGGGGCGCCAGCTTTCGGTCGTAAGTTAGTCGCTGGTGGCCTTCACTAGGGAAGTATATTCGCTGCTCTTATAGTCCGGCGCCGTCCGGATCTGATCGCGCGAGACGTCAACGGCAATGACCCGCCCGGAAAAGCGAAAGGCCGGCCACTCGATGGCGATCTTGCGCGTGCCAATACCAAGAAATCCACCAAACTCGACGACGGCGGCGCGCACGGTGCCCTCACGGTCGACCAACAAGTCGATGATCCGGCCCGCATCCCCATCGGGTGCCGTCGCCACGTCGCGCCCCAAAATGCTCTCAAGCCGTACCGGCATGGCTGACGCTTGGCCTTCTTCGGCCGCGCGCGTCTGCGCCATCGGCGTCAAAACCCCGAGGAGGACGGCGCTGAGGGCAACGCCGCCAAACAGGAGCGCTGAGAGCAACGCTCGCCCTGCTGCTCGTACCATGACCGCCTCCCTACCCTCTTCAACCCGCAGACCTTAATACCAACGACGCGCGGGGACCTTCGGTTCCCGCGCGCAGCTATCAACACCGGGGCGGTGAGGTCAACAGCCCCCGTGCGGGCAGCGCCGGCACCAAAGCTCGGGATGGGGCCCTCGGGAGCGAATGGTTCGCACGGGCTCAGCTCAGCTCAGTCGCCTTGTTGGTGATGGGCCGTTTCCCAGAACAGCTCCTTCCAGTCGCCAACCTTGGCCTTGAGGGTGCCGACGCGGTTGAGAAAGGCCGTGAAGTGGGCGATCCGCTGCGGCCGGGAGGTGAATTCAAAGCCGGGGTCGTTTAGTTGGGCGACCAGGTCCTCGATGCTTTCGGGGGCCTTCTGCACCTCCTTCCAGAGGGCTGCGGCCTGGCGCTTGTCGGCGTTGGCGACGCGGATCGCTTGCTCGAGCGCGTTGGCGACGGCCTGGAACAGCGTTGGGTTCTTGTCCTTGGTCTGCTTGCTCGCCAACAGCGTAATTTGCGTCAGCGGGCCGCCGAACACCTTGCGGCTATCGGTGACGACGTGCGCGCCCGGCAGCTTCAGGCCACGATCGGTGAACGGCTGCACGCCGATGTGGGCCGTGATGGTCGCCTTGCCATAACCGGCGGCCAGCGCCGTCACCGCGTCGGGGTGGCCCAGCGCCACCGTCAGGTGGTCGAGGCGATGCGGGTCGCCCCACAGCTGCTCGGCCGCCATTTGCAGCATCATGGCGTTGAAGGACAAGCGCACGGTCGGCACGGCAATGCGATCCTGCTCGCCAAAATCGGCCAGCGTCTTGACGTTGGGGTTGATGGTATAGAGCGTCATGGCGCCATTGCTGACGGCGCCGACCGCCTTGACCTCGTTGGCGCTGCCGCGCGTGCGCTCCCACACGGTGAGCAAGGACGGCAAGGCCGCCGTGCCGTAGTCGGCAGCACCCGAAAGCAGGGCGTCGAGCACCGGGCCTGGCCCGCTCAACGCCGTCGCGGTGGCCTCGACCTTGCCCAACCCCAGCTTGGTTGCCTCTTGCTGCAGGATGCCGCCGCTGACCATGACATCGACCGGAATATAAAGGAGCCCGCGCTGCTGGACGAAGCGCACGCTGAGCGGGCTTTGCGCCCGCACAACTGCCGGCGCGGCCAGAAGCGCCCCGCCCCCAATAAGCGTGCCGAACGCGTGGCGGCGGCTGAGGACTCTTCGGGCCTTCTCAGTTGGCATCTGCTCCTCGCTTTCCCTTTGGCCTTTGGCCGCCCGCCTCGCTCCCCTTTGGGGCCGCGCCAGGCTCGGGCAACTCAACTTTTGCGCGCCCAAGCTTCATGATAGACCGGTCGGGCCGCGACAAGAAACAACGCGCCGCCCACGGGCAGAGCAGTCAAGGGGCAGGGCAGCCAAGGGAAGGAACACAAAGCCGTGCGCTGGATCCGCTTCTCGCATCAGGGCCGTCACGCCTACGGCATTCTCGAGGGCGATCGCCTGCGCGAGGTCGCGGGCGATCCCTTCCAGGGCTGGGAGCCAACCGCAAACAGCCACGCGCTGGCGGCGGTCAAGATCGAAGTGCCGGTGGTCCCGCCGACCTTTTATTGCGTCGGGCTCAACTACGCCCAGCACGTGCTGGAAGCGGCCAACAAGCTCGGCATCAAGGCCGATCTGCCGACGCAACCCGACGTCGGCTACCGGGCGGTCAATGCGCTCGTCGCGCACGAGCAAGCGGTGGTGATCCCCGCGGGCGCGCAAAAGCTGCAGTACGAGGGCGAGCTCGCCGTGGTAATCGGCAAGCGCGCCCGGCATCTGACGGAGGCCGACGCGCTCTCCTGCGTGCTTGGCTACACCATCGGCAACGACGTCAGCGAGCGCACCTGGCAGAAGTCGGACCGCACGCTGTGGCGAGCCAAGAACAGCGACACCTTCAAGCCCATGGGTCCCTGGATCGAAACCGACGTCGACCTCGAGCGGCTGGAAACGCGGGTTTCGGTCAACGGCCGCGAGACGACGCGCTTTAAGACCAACGCCATGGTGTTCGGCGTCGCCACCTACCTTGCAACCATCACGCGCTACGTCACGCTTTATCCCGGCGACATCCTTTGGATGGGAACGGATGGGACCTCGCCCGACCTCAAGGCCGGTGACGTCGTCGAGGTTGAGATTTCCGGGATCGGCACCTTGCGCAATAGTTTCGTTGCCGCCGCGCCGCGCTGAGCCCAAGGGAGTGGGTCCCCCAGCCACATTCGCCCACCGGGTGCGCCAGGGGCAAGGGCACCCCAGCCGTTGACCCCGGACCAAGGCGCGCGTTGACGCATAAGCTCAAGCATCAAGCAGGCATGAAATGAGGAGAGGACAGTCAATGCCGAGTGGAAGATTAACCGCGGCGATCGCCATGGTCGGGGTGATGGCCGGCATGCTCACCACCACGGCGGCCGCGCAAATCCCCGAGATCCGCTTTGCCCGCCAGTTCTCGATGGGCTATCTGCAGTTCAACATCATGGAGCACCATCAGCTGCTCGAGAAACATGCCAAGGCGGCCGGTGTTGGCGAGGTCAAGGTGGTGTGGGCGACCTTCAACAGTCCGGCGGCCATGAACGATGCCTTGCTCTCGGGTTCGGTCGATATCGTGTCCGGCGGCGTGCCCGGGTTGCTCACCATCTGGGCACGCACGCATGGGAGCGCCAATGCGGTGAAGGGCATCACGGCGTTCTCCTCCCAGCCGATCCTGCTCAACACCAGCAATCCCAAGATCAAGAGCCTCACCGACTACAGCGAAAAGGACAAGATCGCGCTGCCGGCCGTGAAGGTGTCCGTGCAGGCGATGATGCTGCAGATGGCGGCGGCCAAGCAGTGGGGCCAAGAGAACTACGCCAAGCTTGATCCGATCACGGTTGGCATGTCGCCGCCCGACTCCACCATCGCGCTTTTGAGCGGGACCAGCGACATCGCCAGCGTCTTCAGCGTGCCGCCGTTCCAATACCAGCAACTGGAAAAGCCCGGCATTCACACCGTGCTCAATTCCTATGAGGTGTTCGGTGGCCCGCACACCTTCACCGTGGCCTGGACCTCCTCGCAGTTCCGCGACAAGAATCCCGCCCTCTACAAGGCGCTGATCGCGGCCTTCGCGGAGGCGACCGAGATGCTGAAGGCGGACGTGAAGCCCGCCGCGCAGTACTGGATCGACAACGTGAAGTCGAAGATGACGGTCGAGAAGGTCGCCGAAATCGCCGCCGGCAAGGAGGTCAAGTGGACCATGGTGCCGGAGAACACCATGAAATATGCCGAGTTCATGCACGCCGTCGGCAGCATCAAAGTGAAACCCTCGAGCTGGCAGGACGTGTTCTTCCCCGAGGTGCACAACCTGCCCGGCAGCTAACCCTTCCCTTGCTGGCCACGGAGGCCGCCAAACCATGCATGCTCCATCCGGCCCGACGCCGCTGCTCCAAGTCGACGGCGTCACGCTGCAGTACAAAACCGAACGCCACCTCGTCACCGCCACCTACCGCGTCAGCTTCGACGTCTACCGCGCCGATCGCTTCGTGGTGCTGGGACCGTCGGGTTGCGGCAAGTCGACCTTGCTCAAGGCGGTGGGCGGCTACATGGCCCCCACCGAGGGCAGCATGCGCCTCAAGGGGCTGCCCATTCGCGGGCCCGGCGCCGACCGCGTTTTCGTGTTTCAGGAGTTCGATCAGCTGCTGCCGTGGAAAACGGTCAAGCAAAACGTGACCTTCGCGCTCGAAGCCTCGCGCAAAATGCGCGGCAAGGCGGCCGAGGCACAGGCCATGCGCTATATCGAGAAGGTCAATCTTGCCAAGTTCGCCAACGCCTACCCGCACACGCTCTCGGGCGGCATGAAGCAACGCGTCGCCATCGCCCGGGCGATGGCCACGGAAGCCGACGTGCTGTTGATGGACGAGCCCTTCGCTGCGCTCGACGCCCTGACCCGGCGCAAGATGCAGGACGAGCTCTTGCAGCTGTGGGTCGACACGCGCTTTACCGTGCTGTTCGTCACCCATTCCATCCCGGAAGCCACTCTGATCGGCAACCGCATTTTGCTGATGTCGCCGCACCCGGGCCAAGTCAAGGGTGAACTCAACAGCGACGGGCGCGATCCCGTCGATGCCACGGGCCGCAAATTGTCCGACCGGATCCACGACTTGCTGTTCGCGGACCGCATCGAGGAGCAGGAGACCACACCCCATGGTTGACACGGCCTCACGCGCAGCAAGCACGACCCCGCCGACGCGTCCGGAGTATCTGCGCGACACCGTGGCTGGTTCCGGTATCGGCGTGGTGCAAAAGCCCTTGACGGTGTGGCAAAGGCTTGCCCAGCAGGCCTGGCTGCGCAAGGCGCTGATCCTGGTGTTGATCGCGCTGGCCTGGGAGCTCTACGCGCGCCGGCTCAACAACCCGCTGCTGGTGCCCACCTTCAGTGCCACCGTCGAGGCGTTTTGGGCGGGAATCAAGAGCGGCGACATTCCCGTCAAGGTCGCCAATTCCGTGGTGTTGCTGCTCAAGGGCTACAGCCTGGGGCTCACCCTCGCCATGGTCTTCACGGCGCTGGCGATGATGTCCCGGCTCGGCAACGATCTGCTCGAAACCCTGACGTCCGCCTTCAACCCGCTACCGGCCATCGCGCTGTTGCCGCTGGCGCTGATTTGGTTTGGGCTCGGCGACATTTCCATCATCTTCGTGCTGGTGCATTCGGTGCTCTGGGCCGTCGCCCTCAACACCCATTCGGGCTTCCGGTCCGTGTCCAATACCTTGCGCATGGTCGGGCGCAACTATGGTCTCAAGGGTCCGCGCTTTATTATCAAGATCCTGATCCCGGCCGCCTTTCCCTCCATCCTGACGGGGCTCAAAATCGGCTGGGCCTTTGCCTGGCGCACGCTCATCGCCGCCGAGCTCGTCTTCGGCGTCTCATCGGGCAAAGGCGGCCTTGGCTGGTATATCTACGAGAATAAGAACATGCTCGACATTCCCGCCGTATTTGCGGGTCTTTTCACGGTCATCCTGATCGGCCTGATCGTGGAAAATGCGATCTTCCGCAACATCGAGGCGGCAACGGTGCGCCGCTGGGGCATGCAGTCCTAAGGCAGCGGCGGCGCCAGAGGCGCGTCGCCCGACTGTTGAAGGTTGCTCGGCGCCGAGAATAGGCTAGTCTTTCCGCAAAAGAGCCGGGCACAGCCAAACCCGGCCTGCGCACCGGGAGGATTAAAAGCATGCAGCGTCGAGCCTGGCTCGCGCTGGTCGCGGCGGCGGCCAGCCTCGCGGGTCTCTTCGGTCCGGCCTTGGCCCAGGGACCCGCCGATTTTCCGTCGCGACCGATCACCCTGATCGTGCCCTTCCAGGCCGGCGTCAGCGCCGACCTGTTGTTCCGGGGCATCGCCGAGAGCGCCTCCAAGCATCTGGGACAGCCGGTGATCGTCGAGAACAAGCCGGGTGGCAGCGCCACGCTCGGACCGGCGACGATGGCGGCCACGGCCAAGCCGGACGGCTATACCATCGGCCAGATCGCCATCCCCGTGTTCCGGGTGCCCTTTATGCAAAAGGCGACCTTCGATCCGGTGAAGGACTTCACCTACATCATCAATCTCGGCGGCTATACGCTGGGCGCGGTGGTCAAGGCCGACGGGCCCTTCAAGGCCTGGAGCGATGTCATCGCCTTCGCCAAGGCCAATCCGGGCAAATTCACCTATGCCACGATCGGCGCCGCCACCACCAATGCCATTGCGATGGAACTGATGGCGCGTCAATCCGGCGTTCAGTTCACGCACATCCCGAGCAAGGGGGGTGGCGAATCCATCGCCGCGGTGCTTGGCGGCCATGTCATGATGATGGTGGAGTCGCCGGGATGGGCTCCGCAGGTGGCCTCGGGCGATTTTCGCCTGCTGCTGCTGCTCAACGGTCAACGCAGCAAGAAGTGGCCCGCCACGCCGACCCTCAAGGAGTTGGGCTACAGCTATGAGTTCGATTCCCCCTTCGGGCTGGCCGGGCCCAAGGGCATGGACCCGGCGATCGTCAAGAAGTTGCATGACGCCTTCAAGAAGGCCTACGAGGACGAGAAGGTCATCGAACTCTTCGACCGCTTCGATTTCGTGCGCCGCTACATGAGCACCGAAGACTATCAGGCGTTTATCCCCAAACTCGCCGCCGACGAAAAGGCGGCGCTCGAAAAGGTGGGGCTCGCCAAGTCGGAATAGCACGGCCGCCGGCCGGTCCCCAGCACCCCGCTCACCCGCTCACAGAAGGACATCGAAAGAGGATGAACGTCACGTGCGGTCGCCTTGTCGCCGTCATCATTGCCGGGCTGATCGCTTTGGCGCCGGCAGCGGCCTGGGCTCAGGCCTATCCGGTCAAGCCGGTCACGATGGTGGTGCCCTGGCCGGCCGGCGGCTCGACCGACATCGTCATGCGCACCATCTCGGAGGCTGCCGCCAAGCATCTGGGCCAGCCGATCGTGATCGACAACAAGCCCGGCGCCTCGGGCACGCTGGGCCCAGCCGTGGTGGCGGCCACCGCCAAGCCCGACGGCTATACGCTGGCGCAAATCCCGATCACGGTGATGCGCCTCCCCCTCATGCAAAAGGTGACCTGGGATGCGCGCAAGGACTTCACCTATGTTGTGCACCTGACCGGCTACACCTTCGGGATCACGGCCAAGGCCGACGGCCCTTTCAAGACCTGGGCTGACGTGGTCGCCTTCGCCAAGGACAACCCAGGCAAGGTCACCTACGCCACCCCGGGCACCGGCACCTCGCTGCACATCGGCATGGAGCAGATTGCGGCCCGGGCCGGCATTCAGCTGACGCATGTGCCCTTCAAGGGCGGGGCGGAGACCAATGCCGCGGTGCTCGGCGGTCACACCAGCCTGCAGGCCGACTCCACGGGCTGGAAACCCCTGGTCGAGGGCGGCCAACTGCGACTGTTGGCGATTTGGACGGCCGAGCGCAGCAAGGTGTGGCCCGAGACGCCGACGCTCAAGGAATTGGGCTACCCCTTCGTGTTCGATTCGCCCTTTGGCATCGCCGGCCCCAAGGGCATGGACGTGCTGGTCGTGAAAAAACTGCATGATGCCTTCAAAAAGGCGCTCGAGGAGCCCGCCGTGATCGAGATGATGGCCAAATACGACATGGTACCCCGCTACCTCGACACAGAGACCTATCGCAAGGCGGTGGAGGAGGTGATCGCCAGCGAGCAGGCGGCCTTGGAAAAGATCGGCCTCGCCAAAAAAGACTGAATCGGAACTGGGCGCCGCAGGCGCGACAACCCGCAAAGTGAGAGCGAACGCACACGCGAGAGAACCTGGAGTTTTTTTTAGCTTAAGGGGGCGGCGCCGCGATGGGCGGCCCCTCACACACAAAGACGTTTGTGAGGATGTTGCGAAATTCTGAACTTTGGGGCGGCCTGTTCTGGCTGCTGATCGGCGGTTTTGTCGTCTGGGCCGGCCACGACATGGGGCTCGGACGGCTGCACGAGCCGGGGCCGGGCTTCGCATTTTACTGGATCGGCATCTTGATGTGCGCGCTGTCGCTCGCCGTCATCGGCCAGGCCCTCGTCGCTGGCGGCGCCTCGCTCGCCGCGCTGTGGGCCGGAACGCGCTGGCTCAAGGTCTCCATCGTCGTGGTTTTGTTGTTGGCCTACGGGGTGGGATTTGAAGCCATCGGCTTTATTCCCTGCACACTGGCCCTACTGCTGGTTTTGATGTGGTTCGTCGATCCCGTCGACTGGCGCGTTGCGCTCCTGGTCGCGGCCGTCTCCACCTTCGGCGTCTGGGCGGCGATGACGAAATGGTTGAAAATTCAGCTGCCGGCGGGCGTGCTCGAAGGCTTTCTGCGATAAGGGCCGGGCGCCATGGACATTGTTGCCGGTCTGAGCCAAGGCTTCGCGGTCGCGCTGCAGCCCATCAATCTCAGCTACTGCTTTATTGGGGTTTTTATCGGCACCCTTGTCGGCGTGCTGCCGGGCATCGGCCCGGTCTCGGCCATGTCGCTGCTGTTGCCCGTGACGCTGTCGGGCACGCCGGAGGCCGGCATCATTATGATGGCCGGCATTTACTACGGCTCCATGTACGGCGGCTCGACCACCTCGATCCTGGTCAACATTCCCGGCGAGGCCGCCTCGGTGGTGACCTGTCTCGACGGCCACGCCATGGCCAAGCAGGGTCGCGCCGGGCCGGCGCTGGGAATTGCCGCGCTCGGCTCCTTTGCCGCCGGCACTTTTGCGCTGGTCGCCTTGATGCTGGTGGCGCCGGCGCTGGCGCGGGTCGCCATCGCCTTCGGGCCGCCCGAGTACTTTAGTTTGATGGTGCTTGGCCTGACGGTCTTGAGCTTCCTCAGTCAGGGCGCGATGGCCAAGGCGCTGCTGATGGCCGCCGTCGGCATCGTCCTCGGCCTGATCGGCATCGATCAGATCACGGCGCAGCCGCGTCTCACCTTCGGTCGGCTGGAGCTGCTCGACGGTATCGGCCTGGTGCCGATCGTCATGGGGTTGTTCGGCGTCGCCGAGATTCTCTCCAACCTCGAGCAGGAGCTCAAGCGCGAGGTGATCAAGGCGCGCATCGGCGGACTGTGGCCTTCGCTGCAGGACTGGGCGGCCGCGAAGTGGGCGATCGTGCGCGGCACGCTGTTGGGCTTCTTCCTGGGCATCCTGCCCGGTGGTGGCGCCGTGATCGCCTCGTTTGCGAGCTACGCCATCGAAAAGAAGGTGTCGAAGACACCCGAGCGGTTCGGCCACGGCGCCATTGAGGGCGTGGCCGGCCCGGAGGCCGCCAACAATGCGGCGGCGGGCGGCGCCTTCATACCGCTGATGACGCTCGGCATTCCGCCCAATGTGGTGATGGCGCTGCTGCTCGGCGCCTTTATTATCCACGGGCTGCAGCCCGGGCCTCTGCTGATGACGCAGCGACCGGATCTCTTCTGGGGCATCGTTGCCAGCATGTACATCGGCAACGCCATGCTGCTCGTGCTCAACATGCCGCTGATCGGCATGTGGGTGCAGGTTCTCAAATTGCCCTATCGCATCCTATTCCCGCTGATCTTGATGTTCTGCATCGTCGGCGTATTCGCCTCGGGCAACGCCGTGTTCGACGTGTTCGTGATGGTGGTGTTCGGTGTGCTGGGCTACCTGATGCGCAAGTTCGGCTACGAACCGGCGCCCCTGGTGCTGGCCTTCGTGCTGGGCCCGATGCTGGAAAACAACTTGCGCAAATCCTTGATCCTCTCCCACGGCGACTTTCAGATTTTTATCGCGCGCCCGATCTCGGCGGCCTGCCTGGTGCTGGCCGTTGCCGCCCTGATCGCGCCCTTGCTGCCGGCCTTGGCGCGGCGGCGCGCCGCACTCCCGATCGAACCCTAGGGGCACGCGCCGCGCTTGCCCGTCCCGGGGTCAGGGCCGCCGACGGCGCGCGGCCATGTCGATCAGACCGGCTAGTCCGTCCGGATAGGTGCGCATCAAGGCAATGACGATGCCGGCAAAAAAGACCGTGCTCCATTCGCCCCAGGCGGCCAGCCAGATGTTGAGCGCATAGATCGGCGGCGCGGCCAGGATCGGTCCGAGGAAAGAGCCGAGGCCGCCGACGACCACCATGACGACGATGCGCGCCATTTCGCTGAAATCGACGATCGACGGGGTCAAGGTCAGGACATAGTGGGCATAAAGCGCACCGCCGAGGCCAGCCATGGCGCTGGAGACGACGAAGGCAAAAAGCTTGACCCTGGTGGTATCGACCCCCAGGGATTGCGCGCGCAGGGGATCATCGCGCACGGCGCGCATGAAGTAGCCGATCGGCGACTGCAAGATCAGGTAGACGCCGAGCAGGCAGACGACGGCGGTGGCTAGGAAGGTATAGTAGTAAACGACCGGTCGCACGTGGCCATAGAGCGATGGCACGCTCAGCCCCAAATCACCGCGCGTGAACTCGTATGCCGCGGTCAGGAAAATGCGCAGCGTCTCGGCGAAGGCCCAGGTGGCGATCGACAGGTAGATCGAGCGCATGTGCAGCACCAGGACGCCCAACAGAAAGCCGCCGATCGCGGCGGCGGCCACGCCCAAGGGGATGCTGAGCCAGAGCGGCGTCTTGAGGTGGTAGACCAGGAGCCCCGAGCCATAGGCACCAATGGCGGCAAAGCCGTGTTGGGCGAGCGAGAATTGGCCCGTGAAGCCGGCCAGCATGTTCCAGCTCGCGGCCAGGATCACATAGTAGGCGCTCATTGCGAGCACATGCGCGCTGAACTCGCCGACCAAGAGCGGCAGCACCAGAAGCGGCGGCAGGACCAGCGCCAGCGTGCCGGCGATGCGACGCCAATCGGCGAAGGCAGCAAACCCTTTTGTCAGCCGAGGAGACATTCCTGCACCAGCGCGCGCACGCGTTGACTATCGAAATCGCGGCCCGGACCTGCGGCCTTCACCCGGCCGAGGTTCAAAAGGTAGACATGATCGGCGAGCGGCAAGGCCTGTTCCACGTTCTGCTCCACGAGCAGGATCGCCGCGCCCGTGGCCGCGCGTGCGGCAGCGAGCGTGGCATAGACCTGTCCCACCAAGTTGGGCGCCAGGCCAACCGTCGGCTCGTCGATCAAAAGCAATTGCGGCGCCGTCATCAGCTCGCGCGCCACCGACAGCATGCGGCCCTGGCCGCCCGAGAGCGCACCGGCGCGCTGCCCGCGCCGGTCTTTCAGAATTGGAAACAGGGCAAACACTTGCTCCAGCTGGCGGGCGATGCGCGCCCGGTCGCGGCGGAAGGTCCAGGCCCCCATCATCAAGTTTTCGTCCACGGTCAGGTGCGGGAAGCTGTTAATGTCCTGGGTGATGTAGCTGACGCCGGCGGCCTTGAGCCGGCTGGGGCCGGCGCCGGTGACGTCCGCACCGCGCAGCGCCACGCGGCCGGCGCGCGGCGGCAAAAGCCCGAAGATGGTGCGCAGCAATGTGGACTTGCCGGCACCGTTGGGACCGATGATCAAGGTGACGGCATTCTCCGCCGCGCTTAGCGACAGCCCGGACAGGATTTCGACGCCGGCTAGATACCCCGCGCGCAGCTCCTCGACCTCGAGCATGGTGCCCTCATGCCGCGCTCGCCCCCAAATAAGCGGCGATCACCTCCGGGCGGCGCGCCACCTCGTCGAGCGTGCCCTCGGCGGCGATGGCGCCCTCGATCATGACCGAGACGATCGGACACAGCCGGCGCACGATATCCATTTCATGACTGACGATCAGGAAGGTGCAAGCGTGGCTCGCATTTTCGCGCCGGATCAACTGAATGAGCGTGTCCTTCACGACCGGATTGATGCCGGCGAACGGCTCATCGAGGACGTGGAGGCTCACGCCCGACACCATGAAGCCCGCACACGCCTGCAACAGCATGCGCTGGCCGCCGGACAGCGTGCCGGCGCGGTCGTCGGCGAGGTTCGCCAAGGTGGCGAGCGCCAACAGCTCGCCCACCCTGGCGCGACCGGCCGCCAGGCCGCCGGGGCTACCGGCCGCAAGAAAGGGCAGCAGCAGATTGTCGCGCACGCTGAGGCTTTCGAACACGCGCGCGACCTGAAAGGTGCGGATGAGCCCCTGCGCGGCGATCGCGTGGGCAGGACGGCCGCTGAGCTCGACGTCGCCCAGGCGAATGCGGCCCGCGTCGGCGGTTTCGATGCCGGTGAGCAGATTGACGAAGGTAGTCTTGCCGGCGCCGTTGGGTCCGATCAGGCCGCGAATTTCGCCGCGCGCCAGGCTGAGACTGACGCCATTGTTGGCGACGAGACCGCCGTAGCGCTTGCGGAGCCCCTGCGCCTGGAGCAGGGGCGGCTCGAGCCGGGGCGTTTCCATCACGCCTCCCGCCCGCGTTCGCCGAACAGGCCATTGGGCCTGATGATGAGAATAAGGATGACCAGCAAAAAGCCATAGACGTTCTGGTAGGGCGAGGAAATGAAGGCCGCGCCGAGGCTTTCGATCAGCCCCAGGAGCACGCCGCCAACGAGCGCGCCCGGGATCGAGCCGAGGCCGCCGATGACGATGATCTCAAAACCCTTGACCGTGGTGACAGCGCCGTTGGTCGGAAACACCATGAACACGGGCGCGAGCAGGGCGCCGGCGAGGCCCGCCAGCGCCACGCCGATGGCGAAGGCGACCGCATCGAGCCGGTAGACGTCGACACCCGCGGTCTGGACCGCGACCCGGTTTTGCGCGGCGGCCCGCAAGGCAAGGCCGACCCACGTCTTTTTGATGATGAGCCAGAAGGTGGCGAGCGCGAGGACGGCAAAGAGGCAGGCCGCCACGCGTGCACCCTCCTGCGGCAGCGGTCCGATCCACACCACGGGCAGGTTCGACTCGGGTCGGTACTGGTTGGGCCCGCCCAGCGCCACCGCGAGGTTGCGCAACAGCAAGAGCAAGGCGATGGTCACGACGGTTGCATAGTCGTCGCGCCGCTGCAGGGGGCGAGCGTACATGGGCTTGATCAGGATCGGCTCGAGGATCAAACCGAGCAAGAACGTGCCGGCGGCGGCCAGCATCGCCGCCAGCCACCACCAGCTCGGCCCCAACAGAAAATGCACGGCCACGAACTGGATGTAGCTGCCGATCATGTAGAACTCGCCCATCGCCCAATTGATGGTCTTGACGATCGAGTAGATGAAGGTGATGCCGAGCGCCATCAGGGCATAAAGGATGCCCACCATCAGCCCTGACAGCAGGGTCTGGATCAGAAGCTCGGTGCTGAAGATCACCGGCCACCCTTCCTTCGCGCCGGGCCTTGCCGCCGGCGCGTCATGATCACGCCGGACGCCTCCCCAGCGTCAGGCCTGCGCGCCCCGTTCTTGCTACTCGCCCAGAACGTAGGCCACCGTGGCGTTCGCCGGCGTCTGATCCTTGGCGGCATAGTGCAGCACCATCAGCGGTGGCGACCAATTGTGCCACAGGGCACCCTCCGCGCGTGGGAAGGTG
>DASTMQ010000580.1:0-11686 GCA_035714005.1 Hyphomicrobiaceae bacterium | reverse complement strand
GGGGAACAGGGCGTAGCTCTGAAACATCATGGCGGTGGCGCGCTTGGCCGGCGGCATGGCCGAGATGTTGCCGGCGCCGAGGATGATATCGCCGGACGATACCGCCTCGTGCCCCGCGATCATGCGCAAGGTCGAGGTCTTGCCGCAGCCCGAGGGTGCCAACAAACAGCAGTAGGTGCCCGCCGCGATCCGCAAACTAATGTGCTCGACGGCGGTGGTCGCACCAAACCTCTTGCTAAGTCCTACGAGTTCGAGTGCGGCCCCTCGCATGCTGCTCGTCATCTAGCGCTCATCGGGAAGGGACAAACTAGCACGCGCACGGCAAGCTGCCGCAGCCGGCATAATCGGCAATGTTTGGCGCCGATTGCTGCTTTGCTGGCTTAGCCCGCGCGCTCGACGTTGCCTCCGGATGGGAGCAAGATGGCCGACGCAAGGAGGTGCCCATGGTCCAGCTGGCAACGATCGACGCCAAATTCCTGCGTCTAGCTTATGGGGAAGCCAAGGCCGGCTTCGACGAGGGCGGCTGTCCGATCGGCAGCGTGCTCGCCGAAGCAGACCGTCTCATCGCCCAAGGACGCAACCAGCGCGTCCAACAGGGCGACCCAATCGCCCACGGGGAGATGGACTGCCTACGCAAGGCCGGACGGCAAAAATCCTATCGCCGCATGACCCTCTACACGTCGCTCTCGCCCTGCATGATGTGTACCGGCACCATCATCCAATTCGGGATTCCGCGCGTCATCATCGGCGAGGCGACCAATTTTGCGGGCAATCCCGAGTTCCTGCGCCAGCGCGGCGTCGAGGTCATCATTGCCGACGACCCGGACTGTATCGCCTTGATGGCTCGCTTTATCCGGGAGAAGCCGGAGCTGTGGAATGAGGACATTATGGAGGACTAGCGCGTGCCTCACCCCATCGTCATTGCGCATCCCCTTGTCGCGCACAAGCTCTCCTTGATGCGCGACAAGAAGACGTCGTCGGCGCAGTTTCGCACCCTGTTGCGGGAGATCTCGCTCCTGCTCGGCTACGAGGTGTTGCGCGATCTGCCCCTCGAGCAACGGCCGATCGAAACCCCCGTCGGCCCCACGCAGGCTCCCTTCCTAAAAGGCAAAAAGCTGGTGTTCGTGCCGATCTTGCGCGCCGGCACTGGCCTGCTCGACGGCTTGCTCGATCTCGTGCCGTCCGCGCGGGTCGGTCACGTCGGCCTCTACCGGGATCCAACCACGCTCGCCGCCGTCGAATACTACTGCAAGTTGCCGGAAGACATCGCTGAACGCCTGACCATCATCGTCGATCCCATGCTGGCAACCGGCAATTCCGCCATTGCCGCCATCGATCGCCTCAGGCGGCAGGGCGCGCGCGGCATCCGCCTGCTCTGCCTGCTGGCGGCACCGGAAGGCATTACGGCGCTCGCCGCCGCCCATCCGGAGGTACCAATCTATACGGCCGCTATCGACGCGCGGCTTAACGAGCACGGCTATATCGTGCCCGGTCTCGGCGACGCCGGTGACCGCATGTACGGCACCAAATAGCCGCCACTGCAACAGGAGGCGCCCAAAGGCCATGAAGCTGCCGCCCTACCCCCGCGACCTCGTCGGCTATGGACGCACCCCGCCCAAGGCGCAGTGGCCGGGCGAGGCCAACGTCGCCCTCCAATTCGTCATCAACTACGAGGAGGGCGGCGAAAACTCGATTCTGCATGGCGACCCGGCATCGGAAGCTTTCCTGTCGGAAATCGTGGGCGCCGAGCCCTGGCCCGGACAGCGGCACATGAATATGGAATCCATTTATGAGTTTGGGTCACGCGCGGGGTTCTGGCGCCTGTGGCGGCTGTTCGCCGAGCGCAAGCTGCCGGTGACGGTTTTTGCCGTCGCCATGGCCATGGCGCGCAACCCCGACGCGGTCGCCGCCATGCGTGAGGCGGGCTGGGAAATTGCCTCGCATGGCCTGAAATGGATCGATTATCGGAGTTTCCCGGCGGAGACGGAGCGCGCCCACATCCACGAGGCCATCCGCATCCATACCGAGGTCGCCGGCGAACGCCCTCTCGGCTTCTACCAAGGGCGCACTTCCGTGCATACGCTCGGCATTGTCATGAGCGAAGGGGGCTTCCTTTATTCGGCCGATTCGTATGCCGACGAGCTACCCTACTGGGTCGAGGGCCCGCGCGGGCCACACCTGATTGTGCCCTACACGCTCGACGCCAACGACATGCGCTTTGCCACCGCCCAGGGTTTCAATTCCGGCGAGCAGTTCTTCACCTACCTAAAGGATGCCTTCGACCTACTTTACGCCGAAGGCGGTGCCGGCCAGCCCAAGATGCTGTCGGTCGGTCTGCATTGCCGGCTTGTCGGCCGCCCGGGCCGGGCCGCAGCCCTCGCCCGCTTTCTCGACTACGTTGAGCGCCACGACCGCGTTTGGGTGGCGCGCCGAATCGACATCGCGCGCCATTGGATCAGCGTGCATCCGGCGGTCGATTGGCTTGGCGGCAAAAGCGCCTAATCCCAGATCTTGTGGGTCGTCTCCCCCCGCGCCGTCAGCGCCCCCGGCCGCCTTCAAGCAGGGCGGCGAGAGGCGTTGAAAGCGCCACCGTTTCGATCGGCATTATCGGGGCGAATGACCCGGTTAGCGCTTTGCGCGCGCCGAGACCGGCCGCGGCCTCGGCGGCCCGTACCGCCGCCACCACGCTGTCGATGACGGGAACCGGCACCTGCTCGGCGAGGCGATCGGCCAAGCCGGCCAAACCCAGCCCGCCGAGGATCACGACTTCGGCGCCGTCCTCCTGTGCCGCCCGGCGGCAGGTGGCGGCGAGACCCTCGAGGGCGGCTTGCGGGTCGGCGGCGATCTCGGCACCGGAGGGTGCCAGGGTGCGCACCGAGGCAAGTTTTGATGCAAGGCCGATCATCGCCACGAACTCTTCGAGCATCGGCCCCCAGCGATGGCCGCCGGTAACGATGGAAAATTTGCCGCCCAAGATCGCAGCCGCGTGGCAGGAGGCTTCCGCCATGCCCACCACCGGCACGGGAGCAAGCTCGCGTAGGGCCAACAGGCCCGGATCCCCGAAGCAGGCCAAAAGCACCACGTCAGGCGCCGACTGACAGCGGGCGAAGGCATCGAGCGCCGCATGGGCCGCGATTGCGGCCGTGGCGCGGGTGCTGATATAGCGCGCGCCGAACTGGCCGGTGGCCGCCACGATCTCGGTTTCCGGCCGCGCGACCTTGCCGGCAATTGCAACCCCGAGCTCGGTCAGGTGCGCGCTGGTGTTGGGGTTGAGGAAGAGAAGCCGCATTCCCGTTGGCCGCCGCCGAGACAAAGAGCCTGCGCGCTCTTTAGCACGCTTCCAAGCGTGGCGCTGCAGGGGCTCGGCATCGCTGGGCGCCAACCCGGCGCGAGGCGCCCCCTTAAACCGGTGCCTTGCACGCCGCCGCAAATGCTCAGGCGCCGGCCTCGCCCGGCGCGTAGGTTTTGAGCGCCAGCGCGTGCACTTTGCCCGCCAGCTCTCCGGCCAACGTCGCATTTACAAGACGATGCCGCTCGAGCCGCGATTTGCCGGCAAACTGTGGTGAGACGATCACCACTCGGAAGTGGCTTTCCCCGGTGCCCGGCGCGTCGCGATGGCCGGCGTGCAGATGCGATTCGTTGATGACCTCAAGACGCGTGGGCGCAAAGGCACCCGCGAGCTTTTCCCGAATCGTCTGTTCAACCGACATTAGATTTCTGCTCACGTTATTGTGCCAGAGTCTGTCGACTTTGACCAGGGAGGAAGCACGAGCGCGGCATTGGGCAGCGACTTGTGCACGCTCCCGCTTATGCCCATACTTACAAGCAATGAAGCTCGACTCGAAATACTTTGATTGCGTCCGCGTGAAACCGCGCAACGATGAGGCCGTGGCCGAGCACGGGCCCATCTGCCAGTGGCGCGGGTGTCAGTCGCCGGGAGTGCACCGTGCACCCAAGGGGCGAGGGCGCGAGGGGCAATATTACTTTTTGTGCCTCGCCCACGTGCGCGAGTTCAATGCGTCCTACAATTACTTCGAAGGCATGAGCAATAGCGATATCGAAGCCTACCAGAAGGAGAGCGTGATCGGACACCGGCCGACCTGGCGGGCGGGTGCCAACGCCTGGGCGCACGGCACCCGCTTTGGAATGGGTGGGGACTCTGCTCGGCCCACGCATGACCCCCATGCATTTTTTGTGTGGCGTGGCGAGCGCGGATCGGCAACGGCGAGCCAACCCCGCCGCCGCCTCAAGCCATTGGAATTGAAGTCGCTAGAAGCCCTCAATCTCGGCGCCGACGCCTCCAGGCAGCAGATCAAGGGTCGCTTCAAGGAGCTGGTGAAGCGTCACCACCCCGATTCCAATGGCGGCGATACGCGCTCGGAGGATAAGTTGCGCGAAATTATCCAAGCCTATAACTATCTCAAGCAGGCTGGGCTCGTTTGAGACTGGCTGTAGTCCTAGCGCCATCCCGCGCCGGCTGATAAGGCCGCGCTCCAGGAAGAACATCCGGAAACGAAGCCATATGCCCGCCCAAGCCCAAGCCGGGGTTCCCGGCATGCCGGACCTGAAGGTGTCCGTCCGCCAGCTGTTCGGCATCGACACCGATTTTGAGGCTCCTGCCTACTCCCAGCCCGACGATCACGTACCCGACCTCGACAATGATTATGTGTTCAGCAAGGAGGTGACCCTCGCCATCCTGGCTGGCTTCAAGCACAACCGCCGCGTCATGATCCAGGGCTATCACGGCACCGGCAAGTCGACGCACATTGAACAGGTTGCCGCCAGGCTCAATTGGCCCTGCATCCGCGTCAATCTCGACAGCCACGTGAGCCGCATCGACCTCATCGGCAAGGATGCGATCGTCCTAAAGGAAGGCAAGCAGGTCACGGAATTCCGCGAGGGCATCCTACCCTACTGCCTGCAAACCAATACCGCACTGTGCTTTGATGAGTACGACGCCGGCCGGCCCGATGTCATGTTCGTGATCCAGCGTATTTTGGAACAGTCGGGTAAGCTGACACTGCTCGATCAGTCCAAGGTGATCAGACCACATCCTGCCTTCCGGCTGTTCTCAACCACCAACACGATTGGGCTCGGCGATACCTCTGGTCTCTATCACGGCACCCAGCAGATCAATCAGGGTCAGATGGATCGCTGGTCGATCGTCTCCACGCTCAACTACCTGCCACACGACGTCGAGACGAAAATCGTGCTCGCCAAGGCCAAATCGTTCGCCAAGAGCGAAGCCAAACGCAAGGTGATCTCGAATATGGTGCGCGTCGCCGATCTGTCCCGTTCCGCCTTCATGAACGGCGATCTGTCCACGGTGATGAGCCCGCGCACCGTCATTACCTGGGCCGAAAACAGCGAAATTTTTGGCGACATCGGCTTTGCCTTCCGCCTCACGTTCCTCAACAAGTGTGATGAGCTGGAGCGCCCGCTGGTCGCGGAATTCTACCAGCGCTGCTTCGGCGAGGAGCTGCCCGAGAGCGCGGCCAATGTTGCCCTAAGCTAGGACAGTTAAGGCGTGGCTGTGGGCTCGAACCGCAAAGAATCGCCGGCCGAGCCGTTCAAGCGGGTGCTCGGCATGGCCGTGCGCGCCATCGCCGGCGATAGCGAGGTGCAGGTTAGTTACGCGCCAGGCAAGCCCGAAATCGACGGCAAGCTGGTGCAACTGCCCGAACCCTCCCGCGCGCCCTCGAGCAAGGAAATCGCCGTGGTGCGGGGGTGGGCGGATAGCTTGGCTTTGACCGCGGCCTGCCATGATCCAAGGCTGCACGCGCGGTTGGCGCCGAAGTCCGGCCCGGCCCGGGCCGTTTTCGAGGCCGTCGAGCGGGCGCGCATCGAGGCCCTCGGTGCCAATCGCATGTCCGGCATGGCGGCCAACCTGAGCGCCCGCGTCGAGGACCAGTACGGCCACGGCCGCTACGCCGAGATTACCGAGCGCGCCGATGCGCCGCTAGAGGATGCCCTTTCCCTGATCGTGCGCGAACGCCTGACGGGCGCGACCCCGCCAGATACGGCCAAAGCCATGGTCGATCTCTGGCGGCCCTGGATCGAGGAGCGCGCCGGGCGGACGCTTTCCAAGCTCGACAAGCTCGCCGAAGACCAAGCGACCTTTGGCCGCTCGCTCCGCGACCTGCTCAAGTCGCTCAACGTTTCCGAGGAGCTATCCGACGGCGAACGCGAAGAGGGCGAGGACGACGAGCAGGACCCCGAGAGCGGCGAACAAGAATCGAAGGACAATTCGGAAGGGCAGGAGCCGCAGGATCAAGACAGCGACGATCAGCGTGGCGAAGGCGAGGAAGGGGAAACCACGGATCAAGCCCAGGACGCCGACGCCGATCAATTCGACGCCGATGCCGACAGTGACGAGATGGCGGATGCGCGCGAGCCGTGGCGCCCGAACTTCAACGTGCTCGATAATCCAGAAGCCTTTGGCTACAAGGTCTTCAATCGCGCGCACGACGAGGAAATAGCCGCCGAAAACCTGTCGACACCCGACGAGCTGGAACGGCTCAGGAGCTTTCTCGACAAGGAGTTGCGCAACCTACAGGGCGCGGTGGCGCGCTTGGCAAACCGCCTCCAGCGCAAGTTGCTGGCGCAGCAGAACCGCGCCTGGGATTTCGATCTCGAGGAGGGTACGCTGGACGCGGCGCGGCTCACGCGCGTGATCACCGATCCGTTACATCCGCTCTCCTTCAAGCACGAGCGTGATGCGGATTTCCGCGACACAGTGGTGACGTTGCTGCTCGACAATTCCGGCAGCATGCGCGGCCGGCCCATCATGGTGGCGGCCTGCTGCGCCGATATTCTGGCGCGTACGCTGGAGCGCTGCGGGGTCAAGGTCGAAATCTTGGGCTTCACCACCAGGGCCTGGAAGGGCGGCCAGGCCCGGGAGGCGTGGCTCGCCGCCGGCAAACCGGCCAATCCCGGCCGATTGAATGACCTGCGCCACATCATCTACAAGCCCGCCGATGCCCCCTGGCGGCGCGCCAAGCGCTCGCTCGCCCTGATGATGCGGGAGGGTTTGCTCAAAGAGAATATCGACGGCGAGGCTCTCGCCTGGGCGCACCGGCGCCTGCAGGCACGCCCCGAACGGCGCCGCATCTTGATGATGATATCGGATGGCGCACCTGTCGACGACTCGACGCTTTCGGTCAACACGGGCAGCTACCTCGAACTACACCTGCGGCAAGTGATCGAAGAAATCGAAACGCGCTCCTCCGTCGAGTTGATTGCCATCGGCATTGGCCACGATGTCACCCGCTACTATCGCCGCGCCGTGACGATCACCGATCCGAGCGAGCTCGCCGGCGCCATGACGGACAAGCTGGTTGAGCTGTTCGAAGAAGGCGAAGAGGCCCGTCCGCTGCCGCGTGCACCCAAGCGTCGCATGCTGCAGTGAGCGCGCAAGCACGGCCTCCGCCACGGCACGCCGCATCAGCACATCACAGCATAAGGATGCGCACGCAACCCGGCGAGGCCAGCACGCCAACGGGATTGCGGAGCGACACCCCGGCCGGGCCGCGCGCCAGCGGTCACGGCGGAGGTGGCCTTAGGTTGCTTGTAAATGGGCTTAGCCGCCCGCACTGCCTGGTCGCCACGAGCGAGGCCTAGGCCGCCACCAGCTCGGCCTGCGCCTTCTTAATGTCGCGCTTTAGCTTCCGGCACCGTTCCGACAGCTCCTCGTCGCTGGCCTTGGCCAGGAATGCATCGAGCCCGCCGCGCCGCTCCACCGTCTTGAGCGCGTGCGCGCTGATGCGCAGGCGCACCTTGCGCTGCAAGGCATCGCTGATCAGCGTCACGTCGACCAGATTGGGCCGAAATGTGCGTTTGGTCTTGTTCTCCGCATGGCTGCGCAGTTGGCCGGCCATGGGCCCCTTGCCCGTCAACTCGCACCGCCGCGTCATGGCAATCACTCCTTGCAGAAAGCCCCGGGCCCGCTGGCCGGGGGGATCGCGCGCCGTTCTATACGAGAGCCGCGGCACGTCAAGCTCCGCGCGAGCCCCCACCTGTCGGTCGACCGCTGCCAAGCTCAGTGGACGGCCGGCGCGAGCCACATTAAAGACGCAAAACCTGCTACTGTCACACTGCGGGAGTTTGCACCTTGGCGTTGCGTTGTTGGTTGGGCCGCAACATGCTGTTCAAGCCTGTCGGTCGTAGGCGTGCGGCGTTGGCCGCGGCATTGAGGCTCGCCGCGGGCCTCCTGCTCCTTGTCGCCTATGGCGCCACCGCCCAGGCCGATGGCTGGCCGGCGAGCGTAAAAGCGAGCTACCAGATTACCTTCAACGGCTTCAATATCGGCACGCTGGATTTTCAGTCGGAAGCGGAATCGGAGAGCTATACGCTTGTCGCCAATACCAAACTGTCGGTTCTACTTGGCGCCTTCACTTGGGACAGCGAGACCCGCAGCTTCGGGATGCTGACCGGCAAGGTGCCCAAGCCCGCCGCCTTCAGCCTGGATTTTAAGAGCACGTTGAAGGCCGGATCCCTTAAGATCGGCTTTTCGGACGGCGCCGTGACGGACGTGGCCCAACAACCCCTTATTCCGCCCAAGCCCGGCACGGTTCCTTTGCGCGAGCAGCACCTCAAGGGCGTGCTGGACCCCCTCAGTGCCATCATGCTGCTGTCACGCGGCTCAGGCACCAATCCCTGCGAACGCCGCATTCCAATTTTTGATGGCAAGGAGCGTTTCGACCTGGTGCTCAGCCGCAAGGGCGAAGTGCCAGTGACCGAGCAGCAGCCAAGCGGTCAGCCGGGCGTTGCCTTGGTATGTCGCGTGCGATACCAGCCGATCGCGGGTTACAAGCTCGACAAAGAGACCGAGTTCATGGTCGCCAACGATGCCATCGAGGTGGTGCTGCGCCCAATCCCCAGCGCCAATGTGTTTATTCCCTATCAGGCCACGATCCCCACCATGGCCGGCCATGCCACCATCTACGCCAAACGGATAGAAATTGCCTCGCCGGGCAAACCTCAGATCGCCTTGACACACTGAGCGGCCCGCGGCGCGGGCCGAATTGCTGCGGGTTTTTTGGCCGAGCCCCTTGATCTTGCCCCACCACTCTGCAATGCCTCCGCATGACGACCTCGGCTAAGGCACACTGAATGAGCCTCGATATTGCAAACCGCATTCGCAACGTCACGGCGGTACTAGGACCCACCAACACCGGCAAGACCCACCTGGCCATCGAGCGCATGCTGGGCCACGACACGGGCCTGATCGGACTGCCGCTGCGACTGCTGGCGCGCGAGGTGTATGACAAGGTGGCCGCGCGTGCGGGCGTCGATCGCGTGGCGCTGATTACCGGCGAGGAGAAAATCAAACCGGAGCATCCTCGCTACTACGTGTGCACGGTCGAGGCCATGCCGCGTGAGATCGAGGTGGATTTCCTGGCCATCGACGAGATCCAGCTGGCGGCCGACCCCGATCGCGGTCACGTCTTTACCGATCGGCTCTTGCACGTGCGCGGCAAGCAGGAAACCCTGATGCTCGGCGCACAGACCATGCGTGAGGCCATCAGCGATCTTATACCCGGTGCCAACTTCATTTCGCGGCCACGGCTGTCCAAGCTCAGCTATGCCGGCGAGAAGAAGATTACCCGGCTGCCGCCGCGCTCGGCCGTGGTCGCCTTCTCCGCCGCCGATGTGTATGCCGTGGCCGAGCTCATCCGGCGCCAGCGTGGCGGCGCCGCCGTTGTATTGGGCGCCCTCTCGCCGCGCACGCGCAATGCCCAGGTTGCCCTCTACCAGTCCGGTGACGTCGATTTCTTGGTCGCCACCGACGCCATTGGCATGGGCCTCAACCTCAATGTCGAGCACGTCGCGTTTGCGGGCGTGCGCAAATTCGACGGCCAGGTCAACCGCGGACTTACTCCGGCAGAGCTCGGCCAGATCGCGGGACGCGCCGGCCGGCACATGAACGATGGGACCTTCGGTGTCACCGGCACGGTCGAAGCCTTCAGCAGCGATCTGATCGAAAGGCTCGAGACACACACCTTCGACACCGCGCGCATGCTGCAGTGGCGCAACCGTGATCTCGACTTCGGCTCGATCGATCGGCTGCGCGATAGCCTGCGCCAGGCGCCGCGCGAGGCTCGTCTGATGCGGGCGCGCATGGCCGACGACGTGACCGCGCTTGAAAATGTTTGCCATGATCAGGAGATTTTGACTTTTGCGGCCGCCCCCGCCGCCGTCGGCCGACTGTGGGAAGTGTGCCAGATCCCCGACTATCGCAAAATCTCGCCGCAGAACCACGCCGAGCTGGTCGCCACCCTTTACAAGTTCCTGATGGCCCCGGCCGAGCGCATCCCAGAGGATTGGTTCGCCAACCAGGTGGCGTTCGCCGACCGCACCGATGGCGACATCGACACGCTCGCCAACCGCATCGCCCACATCCGGACTTGGACATTCGTGTCCAATCGCGTCGATTGGTTGCTGGACCCGGAGCATTGGCAGGGACGCACGCGCGCCATTGAGGACAGCTTGTCGGACGCGCTGCACGAGCGTTTAACCCAGCGCTTCGTCGATAGGCGCACGAGCGCGCTTATGCGGGGGCTCAAGGAGAAGGACGAACTTTACGCCGAGATCGCCGAAGACGGCACCGTGCAGGTCGAGCGCCATTACGTCGGTCGCCTGCAGGGCTTCTGCTTCTATGCCGATACCCAGGCGGAAGGCATTCACGGGAAGGCCGCGCGGAGCGCCGCCGCTCACGTGCTTGCCAAAGAACTCGGCATGCGCGTGCGGCGCGTGGTCGCCGCCAAGAACGACGCGTTCAAGCTGACGCGGCAGGGTCAGGTGCTATGGCGGGAGGAAGAAATCGCCCGCTTGGAGGCCGGCGATGATGCGCTCAAGCCGACGGTCAGCATCGTTGCGGACGATCACCTGCCTGCCGCCGACAGGGAGAAGGTGCGTGACCGGCTGACAAGTTGGCTCAGCGAACTTTGCGCCGAACGCCTCAAGCCGTTGCTGGAAATCACCGCTGCCCAGGATATCTCCGGCCTGGCGCGCGGCATTGCCTTCCGCCTGAAGGAAGACTTTGGGGTGCTGCGGCGCGAAAGCGTGAGCGAAGAGATCCGTCTGCTCGATCAACCGGCGAGGGCCCAGCTGCGCAAGTATGGGGTCCGTTTTGGCGCCTTCAACATCTATTTTCCGCTGCTGCTGAAGCCCGCCTCGAGCGAACTTGCAACGGTTCTGTGGACGCTCAAGCACGGGGCCGCGAACGGCCTCGACATTGCGAGCCTGCCGGGGCCGCCGCGCGCTGGCTTGACCTCCCTTCCCGCCGATCCGGCAATCCCGGAAGCCTTTTACCGTGTCGCCGGCTATCATGTGTGCGGCCCGCGCGCGGTCCGCATCGACATGTTGGAGCGCTTGAGCGACCTCATTCGTCCCCTCGTGGCCTGGCGATCCGATGCGGGCAATGCCGCGCCTCCCCCCAGGGGAGCGACCGGCGACGGCGGCTTCCGGACCACGCCCGAGATGATGTCGATTCTCGGCTGCTCGGCAGCGGAGCTCGGCAACGTGCTCAAAGTCTTGGGTTTCCGGCTAGATCGCCGGCGCGTGGCCCGCGATCCGCAGGCCGAGCCGACAGCGGCTATGGGGGCGGACACAACCGAGGCCGGTGCGACGGAAGGTGACACAACCTCCCCCGCGGGCGAGACGATCACGGCCGAGCCAACAACGG
>DASTMQ010000579.1:0-8745 GCA_035714005.1 Hyphomicrobiaceae bacterium | reverse complement strand
GGCGATCGCATGGTGTTGGAGCGCAACCCCAACTATTGGCAGGAGGGGCTGCCCTACCTCGATCGCGTCGTGCTGCGGCCGCTGCCCGACGCGCAGGCCCGCTTCGCCAGCCTGGAGGCGGGGGAGAGCGACCTGGTGTGGGACGATGAATACGACGCCGACAATATCTTGAAAGCGAAAAAGACGCCGGCGTTCACCGTGCACCAGCACGCGGGCTCCGGGGCCGCCGTCTTCGCCTTCAACACCAAGGCGCCGCCCTTCGATGACGTGCGCGTGCGCCGGGCCCTGGTGATGGCGATCGATCGCGCCAAGATGAGCCAGGCGCTGACCAACGGTTTAAGCCGCCCGGCCAGCAACCCCTATGGGGATGGCTCCTGGGTGAAGTGCAAGGACGACGGTGCGCTGCCCTCCGACCTCGGCAAGGCGCAGGCGCTCATCAAGGAGTACGGCAAGCCCGTCAAATTCAAGATGCTGGTGACGGCGACGCCGCGCGGACGCGGCGTCGGCCAGGTGCTGCAGCAGTTCTGGAAGCTGGCCGGGGCCGAGATGGAGATCGAGCAGGTCGACCAGACCGCCATCGTCACCCGCGCCTTCGCGCGCCAGTTCGAGGTCACCCCCTGGCGCATCGTCGATCTCGCCGATCCCGATCCGCAAATGTATGCCAACTTCAGAAGCGGCAGCCCCGTGGCGCTCGCCAACTACGCCAATCCGGAGCTCGACCGGCTGCTCGAGCAGGCCCGCGTCACGGCCGATCCGGAAAAGCGCAGCGAGGACTACTGCGCCATCCGCCGGCTCATCAACAGCGAGGCGATCTGGTTCTGGACCTTCCAGAACACCTACTACGCCATCGCCAAGGCGAAGGTGAAGGGCGTGCCGAAGCTCTACAACGGCGTGATCGACGTGTCGCGGACCTGGCTCGAGTAGTTGGCTGCCATGCTGGGCTTCATTGCCTATCGGCTTGCCTATCTGCTGCCCGTCCTCCTCGCCGTCACGCTGTTGACCTTTTTGATCGCCTCGCTGCTGCCGGGCGATCTGGCCCACGCCATGCTGGGCGATCAGGCAACGCCGGAGGCGGTGGCGGCGCTACGCCGGGACATGGGGCTCGACCAGCCGCTGTGGTGGCGCTACCTCAGCTGGCTCGGCGGCATCTTGCAGGGCGACTTCGGTCGCTCGTTCCGCACCGGCGAGCCGGTTTTGGGCGCCATTCTGGCGCGCTTACCGGTGTCGCTGGAATTGATGCTGCTGGCCGAGATCACGGCGCTCGCCATCAGCATCCCGCTCGCCATTCAGTGCGCGGTCAACAGCGGCGGCAGCTTCGACCGGGTGGTGACGGGCGTGGCCTTCGCCAAGCTGTCGATCCCGAACTTCATGGCGGCCATCCTGTTGATTTATGTGTTCGCCGTGGCGCTGCGCCTGCTGCCGGCGACCGGCTACACGCCGCTCGCCGAGGACTGGCTCGGCAACTTGCGGAGCATGCTGCTGCCGTCCCTGACCCTGGCGCTGGCGGAATGGCCGGTCTTAATGCGCGTGCTGCGCTCCGACATGATCGCCACCTTGCAGGAAGACTACATCACCATGGCCAAGGCCAAGGGCCTCAAGCGGCGCCGCATCCTGTTCGTGCACGCGCTCAAGCCCTCATCGCTCACGCTGATCACCGTGGCCGGCATCAATATCGGGCGCCTGATCGGCGGCGCCGTGATCGTGGAATCCGTGTTCGCCCTGCCGGGCATCGGCCGGCTGCTGCTCGGGGCCATCTACACGCGCGATTTTATGATTTTGCAGGGCGTCGTGCTGTTCGTGGCGGCGGGGTTCGTGATCGTCAATTTCCTGGTCGACATGCTCTATGCCGTGCTCGACCCCAGGGTCCGTCATGCGCACCAGTAAGGTTGCGATCGCGGAAGGTGCCGTTGCCCCCGCGGAAGGGTGGGGGACCCTCGCCAACTTCGGCTGGCTGTTCTGGCTGGCGCTGGCCTGGATCGGCTTGATCGTGCTGGCGGCGGCGTTGGCCGATGTGCTGCCGCTGCCGAGCCCGACCGACATGGACATGCTGGAGCGGCGCGCCCCGCCCAGTGCGGCGCATTGGCTGGGTACCGACCGGCTCGGCCGCGACATGCTGGCGCGCCTGATCCATGGCGCGCGCATCTCCCTGACGGTTGCCATCCTGGCGCCGCTGATCGGCCTCCTCGTCGGCGGGGCCTTGGGGATCCTGGCCGGCTATTTCCGCGGGCCGGTCGAGACCGTGGTGGTCGGCGGCGTCGACGTGCTCCTCGCCTTCCCGCCGCTGGTGCTGGCGCTGGCGATCACCGCCTACCTCGGCCAGACCGTGGCCCACCTCACCTACATCATCGGCATCCTCTCCATCCCCGCCTTTACCCGGGTGGCGCGGGCGGCGACGCTGAGCCTTGCAAGCCGCGAATTCATCCTGGCGGCGCGGGCGATGGGGGCAACCGAAGCGCGCATTCTGCTGCGCGAGCTGTTGCCCAACGTCATCCTGCCGCTAATGGCCTTTTTCCTGCTGGCGATTGCCGTCACCATCGTGGTGGAGGGGGCACTGAGCTTTTTGGGGCTGGGCGTGCCGCCGCCGGCGCCGAGCTGGGGCGGCATGATCGGGGAGGGGCGCGAAAGCCTGGAAGCCGCGCCGCGCATCGCCTTTTTGCCGGCGCTGTTCATGTTTGTCACCGTGCTGTCCTTCAATGTGGTGGGCGACACCCTGCGCGTCCTCACCGATCCGCGGCAGGCCGCCCTGTGACGGCCGCCGCCCCCGAAGCTGCGCCCGCGCGGCCGCTGCTGGCGATCGAGGGCGTGTCGGTGACGCTGGCGACCCCGCGCGGTCCTCTCACGGCCGTCGATGATGTCAGCCTCGAATTGGCGGCGGGGCGCACGCTGGGGATCGTCGGTGAATCGGGGTCGGGCAAAACCATGCTGTCGCGCGCCGTGGCCCAGCTGTTGCCGCGTCGCGCCAAGCTTTCGGGGAGCGTGCGTTTTGCTGACCAGACGCTTACGGCCCTTGACCCGGAGGCGCTGCGGCGCCTGCGCGGCCGCGCGCTCGCCTTCGTCTTCCAGGACCCGATGACGTCGCTCAACCCGGTCTTGAGCATCGGCTCGCAGATCATCGAGACGCTGCGCGAGCACCTGGGGCTCGATCGTGCCGCCGCCGCGCGCCGGGCGGTTGAGCTGTTGGGGGAGGTCGGCATCCCGAGCCCGGAGCAGCGTTTGGCGCAGTATCCGCACCAATTCTCGGGCGGCATGCGCCAGCGCGTTGCCATTGCCATTGCGCTCTCCTGTGAGCCCAAACTGCTGATCGCCGATGAGCCCACCACTGCCCTTGACGTCACCGTGCAGGCCCAGATCCTGGACTTGCTCGCCCGCGAGCAGCGCCGGCGCGGCATGGCGATGATCCTGATTACGCACGACTTGGGCGTGGTGGCGGGCCGCACGGACGAGGTGGCCGTCATGTATGCGGGAAGCGTGGTGGAGCGGGCGCCGACCGCGCGTCTCTTCAAGGCCATGCGCATGCCCTATACGCAAGGGCTGATCGCGGCGATCCCTAAGCTCGATGCGCCGCCGCACACGCCGCTGAAAGCGATTTCGGGGCTGCCGCCGGATCCGATCCGGCGGCGCCCGGGGTGTGCCTTTGCACCGCGCTGTCCCCTGGTTAGCGCGCGCTGCCGCGAAAGCCGCCCGCCGCTCGAGATGCGTGATGGCCACCAGTTCGCCTGCTGGCATCCGCTGCCGGCAAACGCGGCGGTGGCCCCATGATGGAGCCTGCAAACGCCGGCCAAACGCGCACCCCCGGGAGCAGCGGGGCCCCCCTGTTACGCGTGGAGGATCTGGTGGTCGACTATGCGCTGGCGGGCAAGGTCGTGCACGCCGTGTCGGGGGTCTCTTTGGCGCTGGAGCGCGGAGAGACGCTGGGCCTCGTCGGTGAATCGGGCTGCGGCAAGTCGACCCTTGCGCGCGCCATTCTGCAGCTGACGACGGCGCGGTCGGGCCGCGTCGTCTTCGACGGCGTCGATCTCACCGGCCTCGGCGGTGCGGCGCTCAGGGCGCTGCGCCGCCGTCTGCAGATCATCTTTCAAGACCCCATTGCCTCGCTCAATCCGCGGCGCCGGGTGGCCGACCTCATGGCCGAGCCATTGCGGATTGCCGGCGTGGCCGATGCCGCCGAACGCGCGCGACGCATTGTCGAGGTCTTGCAGGCGGTGGGCCTCGATCCGGAGCTGGTGCTGGGGCGGTTTGCGCACGAGTTTTCCGGGGGCCAGTGTCAGCGCATCTGCATCGCGCGCGCCCTGATTTTGGAGCCGGAACTCATTGTCTGCGACGAGCCGGTCTCGGCGCTCGACGTATCGATCCGCGCCCAGATCCTCAATTTGCTCGAGGCCATGAAGGCCCGCTATGGCCTGACCTTGCTGTTCATCGCCCACGACCTCGCCGTGGTGAAGGCGGTGAGCGACCGGGTGGCGGTGATGTATCTGGGCAAGCTTTGCGAGGTGGCGCCGACCGAGCGCCTGTTCCGGGAACCGCGCCATCCCTATACGGCGCTGCTGTTGCAGGCGATCCCGCAGCCCGATCCCGAGGCGCCGATCCTCGAGCGCGTTGCCGTGGGGGAGCCCCCCTCGCCCCTGGCGCCGCCCAGCGGCTGCCGCTTTCGCACGCGCTGTCCGCGTGTGCAACCGCGCTGCGCCGAAGCGGAACCAGATCTCAAGGAGCTCGCGCCCAAGCAGTTCGTTGCCTGCCACTTTCCGCTTAGCGCGGCGGCGGAGCAGCCGGCGGAGGCGCCGCCGCGTTAGTGAGACTAGCCTCGGGCGCCCAGGCGAGATTGGCGCGATGCCCGCTATCGCACCTTGCGCCGACCAGGTCCTCGCTCGCTCGCTTTGGCGGCTCAACGGCTGCCGGCAAAGATGCCGGCGCCGATATAACCAAAGCCGGGGCCGACGGGGTTTCCCGTCACCGAAAAGCGCCCCGCTACGTCTTTGACCGGATCGGAAGCGCCGCGGAAAAAGGCACCATTGATCGCCATGCTGGCGCCGCCCGTGCCGCTGAGCGTGCCCGCAAGTTCGTTCAAGCCGGGCGTGCGCGTGACGCTGCCTGCATAAGTGCGCCCATCGAGGCTCGGGATCGATACGGTGGCGCCCGAGGCGAAGTTGACGTTGGCCTGGAAGTTTCCGGCCGCCACGTACTCATCGCTCCCAGCCTTGAAGGAGCCCACCACAAAGCCGTTGTAAACCGCCGTGCCGCTCAAGGGGACCTCGGCAGGGCTTGCCAATCGTCCCGCCACCCAGGTCATCAGATGGGCGCGGTCGGTCTCGGTGGTCAGGTCCCCATTGCTGCGATAGTTGTCGGCGGACCAGAACCCCCAGCGCGTGAACTCGCACACACAATTGGCGAAGTTGACCCCGGGGAAAAACGTCTGGGCCTGCACCAGGTCCGCGCTCGCGAAAGCCTGGCGGCTGCGGTCGAGGACCTGGCCGTTGCTGGTGGAGATCTGCGTTGTGTTGGTATTCGTCGTTGCAGGTTCATTGACGGCGTCGCGGCCGGCAAACAGGCGATCATCGATAAAGGTCGAGCTCGCCCGTGCGTTTGCATCGAGGCTTCCGACTTGCCACGCCCCGGTCGAGAATTCGTGGGCAAGCCCACTGTAGTTGGCCACTTTGGTCAGCACGGCGTTGGCCTGCATTCGACCGCGCTCGGAATCGAACGCAATGGTGATGCCGCCGACCACGGGAAAACTTGGCCCCGCAGAGGTGTAGGTGGTGTCGGTGGGGATCTGCTGGCTGGAGTGCAGCGTTCGCGCCAGCCCGGCAACGAAGCCGCTGAGTGGGGTATCCGGGCGCGTTTGCCCGATCCCCGGCGGCGGCGCGGTCGCCGAGGCTGCCTGGGAGAAGGTGTAAAAGGCGCTGGGATCGCCGCCGCCCGGGAAATAAAAGGCGTTAACGGGAATGACGGTACCGGTCGCCGCATCGCGCGTGTTTTGATCCACCAGCGCGCCCGTCGGTATCCGATCGGAATTGAGCGTCGTATTGGCCGGGTCGCCGCTGACGGCACCCGAGGCGAAGCCCGCGCTCAAGTTCGCCGCCCGCCGGGTCGAGGCCTCAAAGCCGGCGGTATAGAACTGCGTGCCGTCGGCCAGCGGGATGAAGGCGCCGGTCATGACAAAGAAGGTCGAGGTTTGGTATGGGCCGGAGCCGTTGATGGACAGGCCGGCCTGCAGCATGAGCGAGCCGAAGCGGGCGCGACCGCTGGCGGGATCGATGCCGCCGCGCCGGTAACCCAGCACATCGCTGACGACGTAGGTTCCGGGCACGGCAAAGGCTGCCGGCAGATAGGGCACGCCCGAGCCGAGCGCCGGATCGGCGGGCATCGCCAGCGCATAAAAGGCCGGCCGCGGTGGCCGCGGGGTTTCGCCCTGCTGCGAGGCCTGCTCGCCGGACCGGTCGACGGTCTCCCCCAAGCCTTGCGATTGGACCGGAGGCACCTTCGTGGAGCCGGCGGCCTGCGAGGCGTTGTGGCCCTGCACGCTGTCGATGGCAAAGGGCACGAGATTGGCATTGGTCTCGCCCAGGCCCATGGCGACGACGAGGGGGTCGGTGGGACGGTTCTCGGCCGACACACCGCCGGTCTGGGTCGGCCGGCTGGTCAACTCACGGGTCAGCGCGGCAATTTCGGCTTGCGGTACCGGTGCCGGCGCGCTCGGGGCGGCGCCAGCCCTGCCGACGGACACGCCATAGCCGGGGCGGGTGATGGTCTCGGTGGCGCCGCCGCTCACGACCGTCACGGTGCCGAAATGGCTGATGGCGCGGGTGCCCTTGCCGTCGTGCTTGAGGCTCGCCACGCCGCCGCGCACGCCGATGGTGGCCAGCGGCGTCTTGATGGTTGCGCCCTGGGTGTGGCTGACGTTGCCGCCGACCATGCGCATGGCGCCCTTGGTTAGGGTCACCGTCATGCGGCCGGCGCCGGTATCGGGATTATAGACGAACTCATCGATCAGAATGTTGCTGTTGGGGCCGATGCTGAGCGTGGTCTTGTCGACAAAGATGACCTGGGTGGAACCGTTGGCGGAGGTGCTGACGCGCTCGCGGAAGACGATGTTGGAGCCCACCTGCAGGATGCGCTCGCCGCCCTGAACTTGCGGATTGACGGCGGCGGCGGTGCCGACCGTCTGCGCCGCAGCACCATCGGGCAAGGCTGCGGCCAGCGCCGCAACCGCCGTGACAACCCTCAGTACGCCTAAGCGTAACATTGCGCGCGCCCCTTAGAAGCGGAAGGTCGGACCGGCCGACACGGAGAAGTTGTCGGTCCGGTAATTTGGCAGGTTGGAGTCGGTGTGCGCGTACTGTACGCGCACACCCAAACCGAAGGTCTTGTAAAGGGGGGCATCGATGGCGAGGCCAACGAACCGTTCGCGATCGCGGCGCGTCACGTCCGGGTCGACGAGCGCATTGGGTTCCCGGTAGTCGGTCCAGCTGATGCCGGCAAACGGTGACAGCGTGAGGCGCTGGGTTTGGCCGAGCAGGTTGACGTCGAGGTCGTAGGATATGAACAGCTCGAACAATCGCTGCAGGTAGCTTTGCGAGGGATCGCGCGCATCGTCAGTGAGGATTCCGCCGCGTGCCTGCCAGCGCACGCCATCGAGCAAAGGCCCCCGCACCGCGAGATAACCGCTGCTCAGCGTGCCGGTCTGGAGATCGGCGGTCGTATAGGCGTCGGTATTGTGGAAGCTGCGATGTCCCCGATCGCCACCGACCTCCAGGCTCCAGCCCGGCGCCGGTAGCCAGGTCAGGGCACCGCCCGCCGCGGCGCTGCCGAGGTAATAGTCCTCTTCGAGGGCAACCAGCAGGCCGGCGACGTAGGGCCTCAACGAAAGCCCGGTCCCCGGCGACTGGCCCGGATCGAGCACGATGCGGGGCCCGGTCTGGGCGGTAATCGCGGCGGCGTCCAAGCGCTTGATCTTGCGCTGCTCGGACAGATAGGCGCTCGCCTGCGTCTCCCAGGTATCGCCCCGCTGCGTCTTAAGATCCAGGGTGTGGTAGACGATCGCCTGGCTGAAGGCGTTCCAGTCCGGCTGTTTGACAAACTTTTGGTCGAGGACCCCGTCAAATCCAAACACGCGGATCAGGGATCCCGATGGGCCGGCCGTGGCGTTGGTCTGATAGCGCACGCCGGCCTGGACGTAGCCCGCGAATAAGCTGGGGTTCAAGCGCTTCTCGATCTCAACGAGGTAGGCCTGAACCCTGGCACGCACCTGCGGTGGCGCCGACGGATCGGCGATGGCATTGGTGAAATAGCTCTTGGCCATTTCATAGGAGCCCAAGCGGAAATAGAGGACCCCCAGTTCGAGCTGCACCCGTGCCAACTTCGGATTGAAGAAAAGCATGCGCTCGAGCGCGCCGATGGCCGCTTCGAAGTCACCCAATTGGGTCGACAGCTCGGCATAGCGGAAGGCGACATCGAGGTTGGCGGGCTCTTTGAAGGTGCGCTGGAACAGAGCCTGCTGCTCGCTTTTGAGCGAGGCGCTCCCCGGCGCCTCGGCGAAACACTCCGGTGCTATCGCCAGGGCCCCGAGCAGGGCTACAAGGAGGAGCCGAGCAAGTCGCCCTAGGACACGCGGGCCCAACGCGCTCGCAAATGGCGCGCCCGCAAATGGCGCGCTCGTAACTATTGTACGCAAGACACCAGAACTCCCGCACCAAAATCGCACTCTGGTACTCAGCGTAACTAATTGAGTTAAGTCAATATTCAGGTGGT
>DASTMQ010000578.1:0-3563 GCA_035714005.1 Hyphomicrobiaceae bacterium | reverse complement strand
GCCCACGGCTTCGGCGATGTGCTCGAGCGGGGTGTGACTGGTCTCTACCGCGGTCCGCGCGGTCTCCAGACGCAGGCGCTCGACGGCCTTTGCAGGTGTGATCCCTAGCTCCGCCGTGAAGGCGCGGGCGAAGTTGCGCGGGCTCATGGCAACGTGGTCGGCAAGGCGCTCGATGGTCAGAGGCTCGGCGAGGTGGGCGCGCATCCAGTCGATTAATCCCATAAAGCGGGCTGTGCGCCCGCCGAGTTCGATTGAAGCCGAGAACTGGAGCTGGCCACCCGGCCGACGCTGGTGGACCACCAACTGCTGCGCCGTCCGGCGCGCCAACGACGCACCATGGTCATCCTCGATCAGCGCCAGCGCAAGGTCGATGCCAGCGGAAATGCCGGCCGAGGTCCAGATATCTCCATCCTGGATAAAAATTCGATCCGCATCCAGTTTGACCTTGGGGTAGCGGTGGCCGAAGTCGTCGAGGTTGGCCCAGTGAGTGGTGGCGCGGCGGCCGTCGAGCCGCCCGGCCATCGCCAGGAAATAGGCGCCCGAGCAGACGCTGGCGGTGCGTCGGGCTCGCGTGCTGCTCAACCAGGCGACAATCGCTTGCATGGCCGCCGGCGAGCGCGCGACTTCCCCGCCCGCCACGATAATCGTGTCGAAAGGACCGCTTCTGAGCGGCTCGCTCGACAGCTTTAGCCCTGACGAACTTTCCACGCCACCACCCCCCGGCGCCAGCAATGCCAGCCGGTAGCTTCCGGGCCGGAAGCGCTCCGCAATCTCGAAAGCCGTGGTTGGTCCAGCCGCGTCCAAGAGCTGGAACCCCGGGTGGATGACGACGGCGATGTCTCGGTGCATGGCAGCATTCGCCCGATTTTTGTCGTTTCAGACAAAACGCCCCGGGCGTAGGCAGGGTTTCAAGCCCTATCGCCCAAGAGCCATGAGCCACCTCAGCATGCACTGGCGTCTTATATTGGGGATTTGCTTGGGCTGCGCCGCACTCTTTGGGAGCATCGGCGCCGCCTGGCTTCTGTCCCTGCCACAAGGCCAGGCAGTGCCAGCCGTGCCGCCGATTGCGCGAACGGAAGCCGACGCCATAATCGCGACCTTGAAGCCGCCCAAGCGCCCGCGGCCCCTGATTGCCATCATCGGCATCAATGATGCTACCGAGACGACCGACTATCTCATGCCCTATGGCATTCTTCGGCGAGCCGATGTCGCAGACGTAGTCGCCCTTGCGACCCATCCCGGGCCGGTGCTGCTCCTTCCCGCGCTCAAGGTTGAGCCGCAGGCGACCGTTGCAGACTTCGACGCGCGGCACCCGGAGGGTGCCGACTACGTTATCGTCCCCGCCATGAGCCGTGACGACGACCCGGCGGCACTGACCTGGATCAAGAGCCAGGCATCCAAGGGTGCAAGCATCATCGGCGTCTGCGCGGGAGCCAAGGTGGTCGCGGCCGCCGGATTGCTTGCCGGCAAGCGGGCGACCACCCATTGGTACTATCTTGACGAGTTGCGTCAAAACCATCCCGCGATCCACTATGTCGCGGACCGGCGGCTGGTCGTTGACCAGGGCGTCGCGACAACGACGGGTATCAGCGCCTCGATGCCGATGGCGCTCACCCTGATCGAGGCCATTGCCGGGCGTGATAAGGCGCAGGCGGTCGGCCGGGATCTCGGTTTGATGAGCTGGGATGCCCGTCACCCGAGCGATGCCTTCCGGTTTACCCGCCCGTTCGCGTTGACCGCGATCGGCAACACGCTTGCCTTTTGGATGCACGAACAGCTAGGCATCTCGCTTGTAGCCAGCGTCGACGAGGTATCGCTTGCCCTTGTCGCGGATGCCTGGTCGCGAACCTACCGGTCGCGCGCCCTGACATTTGCCAGCACCGAGGCGGCGCAAGTGAGCCGTCACGGCATCGGTATCCTCCCCGATCGTGTCACCGCGAGCTGGCCGGCGAAACAGCTGCTGGCGCCGATCGAAAGCCCAAAGCCGGCAAAAGTATTGGACGACGCGCTTGACGCCATCGCCGCCCGCTACGGCGCACGCACGGCCGACTTTGTCGCCATGCAGCTCGAATACCCAAGGTTCAGGCCGCCACCCATCGCCTCATCGGGGAACTCGCGACCGCTTACCCGGTGAGAGAGGTCACGCCTGGACACCTGCGGTCCGGGCCCGCGGCCGGCAACCGGAACGAGCCGGCGCCCCAACGGCGCGCAAGCCAAGTCCTTGCATCGCGGCACAGCGGAAGTCGTGTCGCAAAGAGCGTTGGCTGCCGAGCGGCGTTCGGCGCCGAGCCAATGCGCGGCGCCGCTTCATCGATCGAGGTTGACAGCCGTGGTGTTGCCACCACTGACGATGACGCCGACGCGCTCTCCACACCGCGCTTTGTAGGCGCCGGATGTGAGCGCCGAAAGGGCTGCTGCGCCACCCGGCTCCGCCACGACCCGCAAGCTGCGCCAGAGGGCCAGCTGCGCCTGCCCAATCGCCGCATCCGTCACCAGCACCGTCTCATGCACATATTTCCTTGCGATCGGGAATACCAACTCGCCGACGCGGCGCGGCGCTAGCGAATCGGCGGCCACACCACCGGCCGGCGCGTCGACGGGGTGGCCGGCTTCAAAGGCTTTTGTCAGTGTCGGTGCGGCAACGGGTTCGACGCCAACGACCTTAATAGAGCCGCTATACCAGGCCGCAATTCCCGCGATCAGTCCGCCGCCTCCCACTGCGACTAGCAGCGTGTCGAGGTTCGGCGCCTGACGAGAAAGTTCTATGCCTACCGTGCCTTGGCCGAGCATCGTTTCTGACTGGTCGAAGGCGTGGACGGACATGGCACCCGAGCGCTGCATCCAGGCTTCGCTCGCGGCCAGCGCGTCAGCGTAAAGATCCCCGTGGATGACGAGATCGGCACCATATTCACGGATGCGCTGTACCTTGGCCGGCGACGACACGCTTGGAACAAAGATCTTTGCAGGCACCTGCAGCCGCATGGCCGCATAGGCGACGGCGGCGCCATGGTTGCCTCCTGAGGCTGCGACGACGCCCGCCGCGGGCACCTTGCGGGCGAGCAAATTCGCGAAGGCGCCACGGGCCTTGAATGAGCCGGAGTGCTGGAGCAACTCCAGCTTGAGACAGAGTTTGCACGCACCGGCCGCGAGATCACTGCCATCGATTTCTATTGTCGGCGTCTGCCGCACATGCGGTCTAAGGAGTGTCTCACACCGAGCGATCTCCGCGCGGTTCACTGCAACGACTTGGTCTGTCATGGCAATTCCACAAGCTCCGGCGCCAAAAAACATCCGCATTTTGGCATCTTGATTGCTCACGACCAAGCGGGGTTGGGCAACGCAGGGCCGACCAGCGAAAATAGGGCCAAGATCGCCAGCGCTGCGGCGCGGACCCGGTCGTCCCAAACCCGATCAGGAGTTGATCCGGCCGGCGATCGGACGCAGGATCGTGCTGATCGCTCGGCTATGCTGGACCCCGAACTGCCGCCGACTTTAAGGCCCCAGCTTTCTTCGCCAGCTGTGCGCGATCGAGACGGCCGTAACCGGTTGCAACCATGCGATGC
>DASTMQ010000577.1:0-8178 GCA_035714005.1 Hyphomicrobiaceae bacterium | reverse complement strand
CGAAGGCCGACCGTAGGGATGGTTTTGGTAAAGTGCCGCCAGCATTTGTTCGCTGAGCAGGCTTAGCGGATTGCCGTCGATGTTGGAGCGGCGCTCGGCCAGGATCACATCCCGTTCGGTCTTCACCTCCTCCTCGACCAGGGCCAAGTTGACCATGCGGTCCGCCTCCAGCTCCATCACCGCGCGCAAGTGTTCCTTGGCGACGCGCTGGAAATAGGAGGTGCTGTCGTGGGTCGTGGTGGCATTGTCGCGACCGCCGAGCCGGGTGATGGTGCGCGAGAATTCGCCGGACTTGAGTTTGCCCGTCGACTTGAACATCAAGTGTTCCAGGAAGTGGGCGATGCCGGATGTGCCCCAGGGGTCCTCGGCCGCCCCGGCGCGATACCAGACCATGTGGGTCACCACGGGCACGCGGTGATCTTCAATCACCACGACCTGCAAGCCGTTGGCGAGCTTGAAGGTGTTGACGCGCGGCTCGGCGCGTGCCGCAGGGCTAAACCAAACGGCGATCGCGACGGCGAGCAGTAGACCGGCGCGACGCATCAGCCGGTGCTCCGCAGAAATCTCAATGGGGGCGCTCCTTGCCGCTGCAAAGGCGCTCAAACTACCCCTTTTCCAACTCCAGCGTCGATAGGGATCGGCACGCCCTACCCCCAAGTATTTTCACCCACCCCCGGGCCCCAAGCGGGCCCAAGCAAACTGCGGGCGCCAGCGTTGAGCGGGCGCCCGCAGTTCAAATCCTAACGTCGAAAGAAAGCTTACTTCTTCTTGGCGCCGGGGGCTGCAAAGGCGCCGCTCTTGAAGATGTCCGAAGCCTTCGCGTTCGGGCCGACCTTGTCGAGCTCTTGGAAGAACTTGCTGGCCGTGAACCGCTCGTCGCCGGCGTTGCAAGCGTCATAGCCGCGCAGAGCCGTACGGCTCAGATCGGCAAACTGCTCAGGCGACATCTTTGCCATTCTGGAGCGGTCGAGGTTGTCCCAGAACGCCTTGTAATCTTTCGCGCAATCGGCTGCCAGAGCCGGGGCGCTCAGCGCAGCGGCGGCAACGAAAGCAAGTGCGAAACGCTTCATATCGATCTCCCTATAACTGCCAATGATCTCCCGATCAGGAGCAGCGACGCGTCTTTCGTCGCTCGCTGTGTGCAGATACGAGTCAGTCCTAAAAAGGTTTCAAAGTCCAGGTAAAAAATGCGTACTCTGAGGCACATTGTCGTTGCTGGGCCCCGCGCCGGAGGGGGCCCCCAGGCCGTTTAAAATCGCGCAAAATCGGCTGCGGCATAGCGAATTAGCAGCCATCTCGCGGCCTAGCGCGCGGCCAGGCTTGACGGGTCGGGGGCAATCCGGTCACAGCTTGCTCCACCCCCCTTTTCGTCTCAAGATTTGGGGCGGGCGTGCGGCGAGGCCTGCGACATGCCGATGTCAAGGCAGCAGCTGATTGAGGCGCTCGGGCGCGTGGCCCAGGGCGATCAGGCTGCCTTTGCCGACGTCTATGCGGCCACCTCACTGAAACTTTATGGCATCGTCGTCCGTATCTTAGGACGCCGCGATTTGGCGGACGAAGTCTTGCAAGAAGTCTACGTTCGAGTGTGGCAAAGCGCAGTCGACTATGATCCCGTGACCAGCTCGCCCATCACCTGGCTCGCCACTATTGCGCGCAATCGCGCGCTCGACGAGGCCAAGCGCAAGACCATGGTCTCGTTGGAGGAGAGCCCTGAACTGTTGCAATTGCCCGGCGACGACGACCCCAGCGCCACTCTGGAGGAAATGGAAGAACGAAGACGACTGTACGCCTGCCTCAACCAACTGGAGCCTGAAAAGAAGGAGATAGTGTTACTTGTCTACCACTATGGCTTAACCCGCGAGGAAATCGCTCGCCGGCTAAACCGCCCCGTACCAACCGTGAAAACCTGGCTGCGCCGCAGCCTCGAGCAGATCAAGGCCTGCCTTGGGCAATGATTGAAGACGACGACATCGACGGATTGGCGGCCGAGTACGTGCTTGGCGCGCTCGATCCCAGCGAACGGGTGGCGGTCGATGTGCGCCGGCGCAGCGATCGGGCTTTGGCCGATGCCATCCGCGCCTGGGAGCGTCGGCTTGGGCCCTTGAGCTGGCGCACCCCGGAGGTGCAGCCGCCGGCACACCTGTTCGAGGCCATCCTGACTAAGATCGCCGCCCCGCGATCGGCCGAAGTGGTATTTTTGCGCCGCCATGCCAAACGCTGGCGGGGCATCGCCGCCGCCGCCACCGCCCTCGCCGCCTGCCTGGGGCTGGCCGTGGGCTGGTTTCTGCATGAGCGCATCCTCGTGCCTCCGCTCTTGGTGGCGGAGCTCTACCGCGCCGCCGGCACCACCACGGCCGACGAGATCATGCATCCCGCCTTCGTGGTCAGCGTCGACCTCAACGCCTGCACCATCACCGCCCGCCCCGTTACCGCCCAGCCGCGGCCGGGGCGCACCTATCAGCTCTGGATCATGCGCCAGGGCGTGCCCGCCCCCGAATCGCTTGGCGTCTTGATGAGCGCGGAGCCCTTGACGGCGCCCTGTCCGGCCCCGATTGCGCCGGCGACCCTGCTCAATGCCACGCTGGCCGTGAGCCAGGAGCCCGACGGCGGCTCCACGACGGGCACGCCGTCGGGACCCTTTGCCTTTCTGGGCAAGCTGATGGCGGTCGATCGCACGGCGGAAGATAAGTCGCGATGAGCCCTTGCCGGCCAACTCAACCCAACCGAGCCATTACCTAGGGAGGCTGCGGTCATGCTCAGCTTGCGCGTTGCCGGTGCCGCGGCACTGGCCGGCTCCCTTTTCTTTTACGCCGCCAGCCCGGCGCTGGCCCAGGACGACCAGGAGCGCGTGCCGCTGATCATGTCGAAGCTGCCGCCGCAAGGCTCGGCGCTTTACAATGCCATCAAACGCCACGCCGGCAAGGCCAAGGGCCAGGTTCTGACGCTCACCAAGACCGAGATGTGGGCGGTACCCAAGCGCAATGTGGAGGCGGTAAAGCGGGCGGCCGCCCAGCACGGCGTCGGGGTGGACCAGCTCGGCAGCGACTGGAACCATGTGTTCCACTCCGCCCCCGCCGACATGAAAATGGACGACAAGCAGAAGTCCATGGTGGACCTCGCCAAGGCCTCGCGCGCCAGCATGGGGGTCGGCATGATGATGACGCCTCGCGCGCCGACCGTCGAATACGCCCTCACCAAGGATGCCGATACGCCGGCGGCCGCGCACGACGCGGCAAAAATTATCGTCAAGCTCAGCAGCGAAAAGGTGCTGACCATCACGCGCTCTTCCGTCGACATCAAGCCCACCATGTGCATCTGGCGCGGCACGGTGGACGGCACCGACGCGCCGGCGACGATCATGTGGTGGCCCGGGGGCAAAATGGCCGGCAACGTCCAGCACGAGGGGCGCATCTACTCGATCCGGCATATCGGCGGCGAGATGCACGCCGTCGTCGAAATGGGCGAGGATCGCATGCCCGACGAACATGCGCCGATGCCGGCGCGCATGCGCAACAACGATCCCAATTTGCGCGATGATCCGCTGATCCAGCAAGGCGACGCCAGCATGCTGCGGCCGGTGCCGCCCGGTCTGCGTCGGCCGCCGGCGGCGCTGGCCGCCAAGCGCCAGCCGACCAAGATGGCCGCCGCCAATCCCGGCAAGGCCCTGCCGGCCAGGACCCGGACCGCGCCGCACGGGCGCGACATCGTCATCGATGTGCTGGTTGCCTACACGAAAAAGACGGCGAGCAATTATGCCGACGTCAAACGTGAACTGGTCGACCTCGCCATCGAAGAGGGCAACGAATCGTTCCGCATGAGCAATCTCGGCAACATCAAGCTAAGGCTCGTGCATGCCTATCAGACCGATTACGAGGAGGATAAGGACGGCGAGCACTTCGACCACCTCTATCGCATGGTCGACAAGGGCGACGGCTACATGGAGGAGGTGCACGGCCTGCGCGACAAATACCGGGCCGACGTGGTGGTGCTGATCGTGGACGATGCCAGCGGCTGCGGCCTGGCCACGCGCGTCTTTGCCGACGCCACTGATGCCTTCGCGGTCGTGCACCACGAATGCGCCGCCTCCTCCTACTCGCTGGCGCACGAGATCGGACATCTGATCGGCGCACGCCACGATACCTCGACCGACAAGAACATGACGCCGTTCCCCTACGGCCACGGCTTCGTCAATGGCAGCAAGTGGCGTGACATCATGAGTTACAAGGCAAGCTGCGGCGGCTGTCCGCGCCTGCCCGTGTGGTCAAGCCCCGCCGTGCTGATCAAGGGCGAGCCGGCCGGCACGCCCGATCTCGACAACGCCAGGGTGATTTCCGAGCAGGCGGCGCGCGTGGCCGCCTTCCGCTGATCGATGCCGCCCGGCTAGCTTAGGACAAAGCCCTCATAGCCGTTGCCGGCAATTTCGTTGCAGCGCTCGACGTACTTGGGAAAGCCACCGATATAGGGCGCAAACACGCGCGGCTTGCCCGCGATATTGACCCCGAGATACCACGAACTGCAGGTATAGCGCAGGGTGCGGCCGGCGAGGTCGGCAAGGTGCCGGACCCAGTCCTCCTCCGCCGCGCCGCCCGGCTCGATCAGGGCCATGCCGCGCGCGCGCAGGAAGCTGAGCGCGTCGGCGATCCACTCCACGTGTTGCTCGATGGTCGGCAGCATATTGGTGAGCACCGAGGGGCTGCCCGGTCCCGTGATCATAAAAAGATTGGGGAAGTCGGCGATGGCGAGGCCGAGATAGCTGCGCGGGCCTGCCTGCCATTTGGCTTTAAGCGTTAGGCCGTTGCGGCCGCGGATATCGATCCTGAGCAGGCTCCCGGTCATGGCGTCGAAGCCGGTGGCAAATACGATGGCATCGACTTCGTAGTCGACCCCCCCAGCGCGCACGCCGCGCGGGGTGATTTGCTCGATTGCCTCGGTGCTCACGTCGATCAAGCTGACGTTTTGCCGGTTGAACGTTTCATAGTAGCCGATGTCGACGCACAGCCGCTTGCAGCCGATGGTATTTTTGGGTGCCAGCAGCTCGGCCACCCCTTGGCTGTTCACCCGTTCGCGAATTTTGCTGCGCACGAACTCGGCCGCCGTGTCGTTGGCCACCTGGTCGACCATCAGATCCTGGAAGGCGCCCAGGAACCACAAGCCGCCGTGACGCCAGCGCCGCTCGTACTCGCGCTGGCGCTCCGGCGGCGAGGTCAGAAGCGCCTTTTTGTCGCTATAGTCGAAGTCGATGCCGGTCATGGTCTGCTTGGCGCGCTTGCGCATGGCCGGGTATTCGGCTTTCACCTTTTTGAGCTCGTCGGCCTCGAGCGGGCGGTTGTGCGCCGGCACGGCATAGTTTGGCGTTCGCTGAAAGACGTAAAGGTGCTTGGCCTGCTGCGCGATGATCGGGATCGATTGCACGGCGGAAGACCCGGTGCCGATGATGGCGACGCGCTTGCCGCTGAAATCGACGTCCTCGTGCGGCCAATGGCCGGTGTGGTAGCGCTCGCCCGCGAAGCCGTCGAGCCCGTTGAAGGAGGGCAGATTGGGCGAGGACAAGCAGCCCGTCGCCATGATGCAAAAGGCGGCGCTGGTGCGGGCGCCGTCGCTGGTTTCGATCAGCCAATGCCCTGGCGCGGCATCAAACCGCGCCGAGGTCACCCTGGTATTAAATTGGATGTCGCGCTTAAGGTCGAAACGATCGGCGACGTGCCTGGCATAGCGCAACAGTTCCGGCTGGGCCGCGTAGCGCTCGCTCCACTCCCACTCCTGTTCGAGCGCGGGGTCGAACTGATAGGAATATTGCACGCTCTCCACATCGCAGCGCGCGCCCGGATATCGGTTCCAGTACCAGGTGCCGCCGACATCGCCGCCCGCCTCGAACACGCGCGCCTTAAAACCCAGACGCCGCAGGCGGTAGAGCATGTACATGCCGGCGAAGCCCGCCCCGACGATCACCGCGTCAAATGCTTTAGCCGGCTTGGCAGCGGCTGCTTGCTTGTCTGGCATGTTCTGACGTCGTCCGCCCCTGCTTGTCCTTAACTCGCCGCCCGGCTTGCAAACCCTCGCCAGCTGGCGCCGCTAAAACTCCTCCAGCAGCCGCCCGAAACCGGCGATTGGCTCGCGAATATCATTGCTGCGCAGCGCCTGCCAATAGGTCGCCGCATTGATGGCAATGACGGGCTTGCCCAGCCACAGCTCGGCGGCCGCCGCCACGCGCAGCATCGACAGGTTGGTGCCGACCTGCACAATAGCATCGACATCGTCGCCATCCAGCCGCCGCAGGGCGTCGCGGCACGCTGCCGGGGTCACCGCGGCAATGCCCACCCAGGACGTCACTTGCATGGCGTGATCGCGCACCACCTGGAAGCCGGCCTCCGTGAAATAGCGCTTCACCTCCTCGTTCATCACCGGCCAGTAGGGCGACAGGATCGCCAGGCGCGAAACGCCGCCGAAGGCCCTGAGCGCCGCGGCGGCGGCGTGACTGCCGACCGAAATCGAGACCCCCGCCACCTCCTCGACCTGGCGCACGAAGTCATCGGCACCCTTGAGGCCGCCCAAGAAGGTGAGGCCGGACATGCCCATCACCAAATGGTCGGGCTCGCAGGTCATCACGCTCTTGATGGCATCCATCACGCTATCGGAGATGGTGGCGATCCCGGCGCGGAAGGTCTCGTTACTGAGCCCCTTGACGTTTGGCGTGAAGATGCGGCTCAAGTGGTTGGTGACGCCGGCCGGGCGCAACTCATCGAAGTCGGGCTCAACGACCGTGTTCGTCGACGGCGCCAAGACGCCGAACTTTCGCCGCCAGCCCAACACGTCGGGCATGAGTTGTCTCCCCTGCTTAAGCGTGTAGGTTGCCCAGCGCCAGCGCTGAGTGAAGAGCGTTGCTTGAGAGACTAGCCGAGATCGGCGAGCCGGCCTATGGCGATCGAAGGAGGGAAAAATCTGAAATGCGCAATCGCAAGCGTGTATTCTACAACAGCCATGGCGATGAGGCCCTCTACGCCATGATCCGGTCTGCCGCCGGCGACGGTGTCGAGCTGATGACGCTCGAAGCCGACGATGACGGCGAGCGCAAGAGCAAGCTGGCCGAGGCCGATGCGGTGATCGTGGCCGCCACCCGGCTCAGCGAGGAGCTCCTGGCCGCCGCCCCCCGGCTCGCCTTTGTGCATCACCAGGGCGTCGGCTACCACGATACCGTGGCTTGGCAGGCGTTGGCCAAGCGCCGCATCCCCCTGGCCCTGACCCCGGGAGGCACGGCCGAAAGCGTCGCCGAGCAGACCATCATGTTCATATTGGCGGTGCTGCGGATGCTGCCCTATGCCGACAGCGAGCTGCGGCAGGGCCGCTTCCACGTCAACGCCATCCGGCCGCTCACGCGCGATCTGAGCGGCCGCACCATCGGCATCTTGGGCCTCGGCCGCATCGGCAAGGCGGTGGCGCGCCGCCTCAAACCTTTCGACGTCAAGGTGATCTACCGCGATATCCTCGCCATGCCGCCGGCGCTGGAAGCCGAGCTCGGCGTCGAGCCGGTGAGCTTTGAAGCGCTGTTGGCGCGCGCGGAGATTTTGACGTTGCACGTGCCAGTCACGCCCGCGACGCGCAAGATCATCAACGCCGAGACGCTGCAGCGCCTGCGCCCGGCGGCCTACCTCATCAATACTTGCCGTGGTGGGGTCCTCGACGAGGACGCGCTGGTGGCGGCCCTCGAGCGGGGCCATCTTGCCGGTGCCGCGCTCGACGTGTTCGACCCCGAGCCGCCGGGAGCCAATCACCCCCTCTACCGCTTCCGCAACGTCGTCCTCACGCCACACATTTCGGCCGGTACGCGCGATGCTTTCATCGCTAAGATGACCTTCGTGTTCGCCAACCTTGAACGCTTCTGGCGCGGCGAGCCGGTCGAGAACCTGGTCGACCTGCCGCCGGCCTGAGGCCGACGGCGGGCGGGCGCCGCCCGCAGCGCGGTTGGGTTTTTTGGCGCCTGGCCCACGGTCCATTTTTGCCCGGCCGCACGGCCCATTGTTGAGGAGCGTTGGACCCAATGGCCCTTTTCACCTTGGCCGAGCTCGAGGCCGCCCTGCCGCTGGTGCGCAGCGTGGTGCCGGAAACCCCGCAGCACGCCTGGCCGCTATTGGCGCGGCGCACCGGCGCTAAAGTGTGGGTCAAGCACGAAAACCACACGCC
>DASTMQ010000576.1:0-2753 GCA_035714005.1 Hyphomicrobiaceae bacterium | reverse complement strand
CGCCGCCCAATTCGACGCCGCCTACGCCAGGCACGAGGGCGCGAACGGCAGGTTCACCTATGACCACAGCGTCAAGACCTATCTCGTTGCCGTCGACCAACACCTGTTTGCAACCCTGGACCTCGACAGCGAACCCGCGGTGCGGCACAAATTGCTGGAGCGCCTGCGCGCGGATCACTAGGCATCCTTTCTAGCCGCGAAAACCATGACGCAAAATCAGCGAGGCGATCCGGCACGTTCGGCTGCCGCGACGGCAGTGGACTTCGACCAGCTCCCCTATCCCTCCATGCCCTTTGCCTACAGCCAGCCCGCGCATCTGGCTGCCTTGGCAACGCTCTACGGTTTGCAACCGCCCGCCGCCGACCGCGCCCGCGTCCTTGAGCTTGGTTGTGCGTCCGGGGGCAACATCATTCCCTTGGCGATACGGTTCCCCAACGCCCATTTTGTCGGCATCGATCTGTCGCACCAGCACGTCCGCGATGGATCTCGACGCATTGCCACGCTTGGCCTCAAGAACATCGACCTGCGGCAGGGCGATTTGGCCGAGACCGAATTCGCCGCCGATAGCTTCGACTACATTATTTGTCATGGTGTCTTCAGCTGGGTGCCGCAGACCGTACAGGAGAGCATTCTGCGCCTCTGCCGGACCGCGCTCACCGCCGATGGGCTGGCAGTCATCAGCTACAATGTCCTTCCCGGCTGGAATCTGCGCAGCAGCGTGCGCGAAATTTGCCTTCATTACATTCAACCTGACGCGCCGGCGCGGGAACGGGTCGCGCAAGCGCGTCGCGTGCTGGCGGAGATCGCCGAGCTAACCAGTGAAACGACCCCCTATGGCGTCTTCCTCCGCAATGAAGTCAAGCGCCTGAAACAGCTTCCCGCCGCCTACATCCTGGGTGAGTTCCTGTCTCCCGATAATACGCCAATGCCCTTTCACGCGTTCGTCACGCACGCACGGCACCATCAGTTGAGCTTTCTTTGTGAGGTAGATCTCGGCTCGTCGGTCGGCGAGATGCTCTACCCTGCCGCCGCGGAGCGACTTAAGGTACGGGCCGGTGCCGATCGCCTGGCCGAAGAACAATTCAAGGATTTCGTAAGCGGTCGACCGTTTCGCCGATCGGTACTTACCAAAATGGCCCATGGCCGTGGGCGTCTTCAGCCTGATTTGCTGCCGGACCCCAACCGTCTCTCGCCGCTTTACATGGCCAGCCGCCTCACGCCGGACCCTTCTGCTCGGGAGGGCCAATTCGCGTTTCGGGATGCTGAGGGCCGCGCCGTCAAGACCGAGGATGCCGCCGTGCACCAAGCCCTGGCCAGGCTCGCGGCGGCTTATCCCGCATCTATCAGGGTTGAAGACCTCTTCGGGGCTGATCCCCTGCGCGGAGGCCTGCCGCACGACGTTGTCAAGGAGCGCGTTGGTCGGGCCGTTTTTGCCTTAGTGATGGCCCAGCAAGCGACGCTTTCGACGGTCCCAACGCCTACCGGACGCGCCGAAGACGATCGCCCGAAGGTCTGGCCGCTGGCGCGCCTTGAGGCTTCCGCACGGCAGCCCTGGCTCACCTCGCTCACCCATGAACCCATCCCGGCGGCGAGCCTACCTGCGGACCTGATTGCCCGGCTCGATGGCAGCCTCGATCGGCCAGCGCTGCAGGCGCTGGTCGCCGACTGGCTGAGGCAGGGCAAGCTTGGCCAATCGCCCGATGCGAGCAATGCCAAAGACAGCATCGAAAAGACAGCACATCATTATCTTGCGCGTGCGCTCGAGCACCTGGCGCAAAACGCCCTTCTCGAGCCCTAACTGTCCACGGCGACAGCGCCCGCAGGAAAACGGCCGCGTTCGCGGCGCGGTGCAACGCCCCTCGCGCGACCCGCATTGATCGAGTCAGAGGCGGCAAGCAGCAGTGGAAAAGCGCCTCACGCCCGTGAATGCCGAGCTCGGCAGTGCGAAACACGGCCTGTCAGGAAATGGCGGTGCAGTGCGCCTCCTCGGCCAGCCACGATTTGGCCTGCCCAAGCTTACATCGAGCCTCCGCTGCCGCCAGCGCCACCTTCGATGCGGAACGCACGCTCGCGCCAGTCATTGACGCGATCGTTGGCATCGTTGGACAGGTATGGTCTCACGGGCTGTTGCCTGACATGCGACCGCCGCTTGGGCCCGTCAGCGCAGCTCTTCAAACAGGCGCTGCGGCCTTGGCAACGCGCTTCGCATGCTGTCTCGCCGATGGCCGCGTTGCTGGCAGCGACCAGCGGACTGGCGGCGAGAAGGCAGACCAACAGAGCTCTACGCATGGCTTGCTCCTTCTGGGATGGCGACATGCCGGCGCAGCGGCGCTTCGCCCTCCTGACGGCCAATCAGGCTCTGCACTAGCATTTTTCCGGCGCCCTGTTGAGCCGGGCAAACCCGCGAGGGAAGGCAGCGTCGCCTTTGGGGATGGCGGAGGCGCAATTCTTGGGTCGGTGGCCCCGGGTCGGCTTGACCTTAAGCGAGATGGCCGCCGGCCGGCGCCCGCGTCATGGTCGAGACACGACCATCCCCGCCTCGAGTGGCCATCGGCCCCAGGGCATGGTGAGCTCACGCCTCCTGGAGTATTTCATAGTGCTGAACCTTCGCGTCGTAGTCCGCGAGCGCAGCAGCGGCTTCGGGCTCGACCACGGCCGCCTCGACGTCGGCACCGGCAAAAGCCCGAATGGCCTCCATTGACACCCAACGCGTCAGCACCAGGAACTCAACGCTGTCGCCGAGCTGTCGTTGA
>DASTMQ010000575.1:0-7622 GCA_035714005.1 Hyphomicrobiaceae bacterium | reverse complement strand
TGTGCGATTGGGCTCTCGAACCTGGCGGACACCCCGATTTATGCGCAAGCCGCCGGCGCCGCCGTGCTGGGTCGCAGCCTTGATGCGCCGACGATCGCCGCCGCCGTCAAGGCGGCACGGGCGCTGATGGCACCTGCCGCCGATACCCGCGGATCGGTCGAGTACCGCACTTATGTCGGGGGCGTGATGGTGGAACGGGCGCTCAAGCGCGCCCTGGCGCGGGCCAGGCGCTAAAGTTTGGGGAGGCGGCATGACAAGAAGCCAAGTCAGGATGCATGTCAACGGGCGCGCCGTCGAGGCTCTGGTGGAGCCGCGCACGCTGCTGATACACTTTCTTCGCGAGCACTTAAACCTCACCGGCGCGCATATCGGCTGCGACACCACACACTGTGGCGCCTGCACCGTCGATCTCGACGGCAAGTCGGTGAAGAGCTGCACCATGTTCGCCATCCAGGCCGAGGGTGCAAGCATCGCCACCATCGAGGGCATGGCCAACGCGGACGGCTCGCTCTCCGCCCTGCAGGAGGGCTTCCGCATGGAGCATGGGCTGCAATGCGGCTTTTGCACGCCCGGCATGATCATGCGTGCGCACCGCCTGCTGAAGGAAAATCCGAACCCGAGCGAGGAAGAAATCCGTTTCGGCATCTCGGGTAACCTGTGCCGGTGTACCGGCTATCAGAACATCGTCAAAGCCATTGAGTATGCGGCCGCAAAGTTGCGCGACACGCCTCAGAAGGAGGCTGCCGAATGAACACCGCGGTTCTGACCCGTGAGCAGCGTGAAGCCAAACTGGAAGGCATGGGCTGCAAAAGGAAGCGTGTCGAGGACATCCGCTTCACGCAAGGCAAGGGCAACTACATCGACGATCTGAAGTTGCCGGGCATGCTGTTTGGAGATTTTGTGCGCTCCCAGTACGCCCATGCGCGCATTAAGCGCATCGATAGCTCGAAGGCCAAGCAGGTGCCCGGCGTGCTGGCGGTGCTGACGGCCGAAGAGTTGAAGGGCGTCAACCTGGCCTGGATGCCGACGCTCGCCGGCGATGTGCAGATGGTGCTGGCCGACGGCAAGGTGCTGTTCCAGAACCAGGAGATTGCCTTTGTCGTGGCGGAGGATCGGTATGCGGCCGCCGACGGCGTCGAGGCCGTCGAGGTCGAGTACGAAGAGCTGCCCGTGATTGTCGATCCCTTCAAGTCGATGGCAGCCGATGCACCGGTGCTGCGCGAGGATCTGGCTGGCAAAAGCAGCGGTGCGCATGGCGCGCGCAAGCACCACAACCACATCTTCGAGTGGACGGTCGGCGACAAGGCGGCGACCGATGCCGCCTTCGCCAACGCCGAGGTGACGATCAAGGAGCTCATTTCCTATCACCGCACGCACCCCTCGCCGCTCGAGACCTGCCAGTGCGTGGCCTCATTCGACAAGATCAAGGGCGAACTCACCGTCTACGGCACCTTCCAGGCGCCGCACGTGATCCGCACGGTCGCCGCCCTCATCTCGAAGATCCCCGAGCACAAGATTCACGTGATTTCCCCGGATATTGGCGGCGGCTTCGGCAATAAGGTCGGGGCCTATCCGGGCTATATTTGCGCCATCGTTGCCTCGATCGTGACAGGCAAGCCGGTGAAGTGGGTCGAGGATCGCATCGAGAACCTCACCACCACCTCGTTCGCACGCGACTATCATATGACGACGGAAATCGCCGCCAGCAAGGATGGCAAGGTGACCGGCCTGCGCGTCCACGTGCTCGCCGACCACGGGGGCTTCGATGCCTGCGCCGATCCTTCGAAGTTTCCGGCCGGCTTCTTCGCCATCGTCACGGGCTCCTATGACTTCCCGGTCGCCCATGTGGCGGTCGACGGCGTCTACACCAACAAGGCACCGGGCGGGGTCGCCTACCGCTGCTCGCTGCGCGTGACCGAAGCCGCTTATGCCATCGAGCGCGGCATGGATATTCTGGCGCAGAAGCTCGGCATGGACCCGGCCGAGCTGCGGCTCAAGAACTTCATCAAGCGCGAGCAGTTTCCCTATCAGTCGGCGCTGGGTTGGGAGTACGATTCCGGCGACTATCACACCGCCATGAACAAGGCGCTCGAGGCCGTCGGGTATCAGGCCCTGCGCGCCGAGCAGGCGGCCAAGCGGGAGGCGTTCAAGCGCGGGGAGACGCGCGAGATCATGGGCATCGGCCTCTGCTTCTTTACCGAAATCGTCGGGGCCGGACCCTCCAAGAACTGCGACGTGCTCGGGTTGGCCATGTTCGACAGCTGCGAGATCCGCGTGCATCCCACCGGCTCGGCGGTGGCGCGCATGGGCAGCAAGTCGCAAGGTCAAGGCCACGAGACCACCTACGCGCAGATTATTGCCTCTGAGATCGGCATCCCGGCCGACGACATTGCGGTGGAAGAGGGCAACACCGACACGGCCCCCTACGGTATCGGCACCTTTGGTTCGCGCTCGACGCCGGTGGCCGGGGCGGCGATCGCCATGGCTTCCCGCAAGATCCGCAACAAGGCGCATATGATCGCGGCCTATCTGCTCGAGGTGCACGAGAGCGACCTGGAGTGGGACGTCGACGGCTTCCGCGTCAAAGGTCTGCCCGAGAAATTCAAGGGCATGAAGGAGATCGTCTGGGCCGCCTACCATTCACCGCCGCCGGGCATGGAACCGGGCCTCGAGGCGGTCAGCTACTATGACCCGCCGAACATGACCTACCCGTTCGGTGCCTATATCTGCGTGATGGATATCGACGTCGACACCGGCGTCTACAAAGTGCGGCGCTTCTATGCCCTCGACGACTGCGGCACGCGCATCAACCCGATGATCATCGAAGGCCAGGTGCACGGCGGGCTGACCGAGGCCTTCGCCATCGCCATGGGGCAGGAGATCCGCTACGACGAGATCGGCAACGTGATCGGCGGCTCGTTCATGGACTTCTTCCTGCCAACGGCCGTGGAGACGCCGAAGTGGGAGACCGATCATACCGTCACGCCTTCGCCGCACCACCCGATCGGTGCCAAAGGGGTCGGCGAGAGCCCCAACGTCGGCGGCGTGCCGGCATTCTCCAACGCCGTTAACGATGCCTTCTCCTTCCTGGGCACCAGGCACATCCAGATGCCACATGATTTTTGGCGCAACTGGACGGTGGCAAACCAGTTGGGTCTGCACGACTGAAGGCCGGCGGCGCCACGCGAGGACCACCAGGTCCGCCTCGGCGGCCCTCGCGATTCGCCTCCGGCCGCGGTTGCGCTTGCCGCGGCCGGCCCGCGAGGTAAGAGCTGATGCGCCGGCGGCGGGACGGCAAGAGTAGCTGTGGCAAATGACGATAACGCGCGAAGAGATCAGCGAGCGCTTGGCGGCGACCGGCTATGTTGCCGATCGCGAGCTGCCGATCGCGCTGCAATTGATGGAGATGCTCGGTCGACCGTTGCTGCTCGAGGGCGAGGCCGGTGTCGGCAAGACGGAGGTGGCCAAGGCCCTCGCCCAACTGCACGGTAGCGTCCTGATCCGGCTGCAATGCTACGAGGGGCTCGATCAATCGACGGCGCTTTACGAGTGGAACTACCAACGTCAGTTGCTGGCGATCCGCGCGCGTGAGGTGGCGGGTGCCGACCCTGACGCCGTGGAGCGCGACATCTTCTCGGCGCGCTTCCTGCTCGAACGTCCACTGCTGGCCGCCATTCGCCGCGACGACCGGCCGGTCCTGCTGATCGACGAGGTCGACCGGGCCGATGAGGAGTTCGAGGCATTCCTGCTCGAGCTGCTGTCGGATTTCCAGGTCTCGATCCCTGAGCTCGGTACCATCACCGCCAAAAGCATACCGCGCGTGGTATTGACCTCCAACAACACGCGTGAGCTCTCCGATGCGCTGCGCCGGCGTTGTCTTTATCACTATCTCGATTACCCCGACGTCGAGCGCGAGACGCGCATCATCCTGGCGCGCCTACCCGACGTGGGCACCGGGCTCGCCGTGCAGATCGCGCGCATGTTGGAGGGTGTACGCAAGGAAGAGTTGCGCAAGGTTCCAGGTGTCGCCGAGACGCTCGATTGGGCCGCAGCCTTGCTGGGGCTCGGCGTCAACAACCTGCACGATGATGCCGACACCGTGCATGAGACGCTACGCTGCCTGCTCAAGACCCACGAGGATCGCGCCCGCCTGACGCGGGAGGTTTCGGCCCGGCTGCTTGGAAAGGTTGCGTGATGGGAGGCGAGCCGCACAGGCTTGTCGACGCGGCCTGCCTGAGCGAACTCGCACTGACGCGCCTGGTTCACTTCACGCAGGTCCTGCGCCGCAATGCCTTCATTATCGGCCTCAAGGAGAGTGAAGACGCAGCGCGCGTGCTGGCCAGTGATGCGGCAAGCCGAGCCGCCACCCTGCGGGCGGCACTGAAGAGCATATTTTGCGCGCGGCGTTCCGACTGGGACAAGTTCGACGACATCTTCGCTGCTTATTGGTTGGATCGCGGTCGGCGCCGCATTGTCAGAATGAGCCCGCATCCGCGGGCGCAGGCTAGGGCGGCGGCGCAGGCGTTGGCGCGACCCGAAGGTGCACCGTCACCGGCCGCTGGTCTCGGCGAGCTGATCACCGGCGACGATCCGAGCAGTTTGGAAAAACCCCAAGACGGGGTCGGCCGCATGGAGGGTGCCTCGCGCGCCGAGCATCTCGCCGAGACCGACTTCCGCAAGATCGCCGATCCCGACGCCATTGCCGAGACGCAGGCGCTGGCGGCGCGGCTCGCCAGCAAGATGCGCTGGCGGCTCAGCCGCCGCCAGCGCGCGCGCACAAAGGGCATCCGCCTCGACCTGCGACGCACCATCCGCCGCAACGTCTGCCACGGTGGGGTGCCGATCGAGCTGATGTGGCGCAGCCGCAAGCTAAAGCCGTTGCGGCTGGTGATGCTGCTCGACGTTTCCGGCTCCATGAGCCTCTACACCAGCCTATTCGTGCGCTTCATACACGGCGTGCTTGACCATTTCCGGGAGGCGGACGCGTTCCTGTTCCATACCCGGCTCGCGCACGTCTCGGCGGCCCTGCGCGAAAAAGACGTTGGCCGCGCCCTTGAGCGGCTGTCGCTGTTGGCGCAAGGTGCCGGCGGCGGCACGCGCATCGGCGAAAGCCTTGCCACCTTCAACCGCTGGCACGCTCCCAGCGTCATTGGTTCACGCACCTGCGTGCTCATCATTTCCGATGGTTACGACACGGGCACGCCGGCCGCGCTTGCCGCCGAAATGCGGCAACTCAAGCGGCGCTGCCGACGCATCGTCTGGCTTAACCCCATGCTTGGCTGGGAAGGCTATGCCCCGATCGCGCAAGGCATGCAGGCGGCCCTACCTTATGTCGATTTGTTCGCACCGGCCCACAATCTCAAATCCTTGGCCGCCCTCGAACCATATCTGGCGCGGCTCTAGGCGTGGTTGATCCAATGCAGCAGCCGCTCGACCTCATTGACGAACTAAAGGTATTGAAGGCAGCCGGCGAGCCATTTGCGCTTGCCACCGTCGTGCGCACCGTGGCGCTGACCGCCGCCAAGGCCGGTGCCAAGGCGCTGATCCGCGCCGACGGCACCGTGTCGGCAGGCTGGATCGGGGGCGGTTGTGCGCGGGCCGCGGTCGTGGCCGCGGCGCGCGCGGCCCTGGGCGACGGTCGCCCGCGCCTCATTTCCGTGCAGCCCGAGGACGCGCTGGCGGAGCTCGGCGTGGAGCCCGGCCAAGCCAAGGCCGGCGTGGAATTCGCGCGTAATATGTGCCCGAGCCAGGGCAGCATGGACATCTTCGTGGAGCCCGTCTTGCCCGAACCGGAGCTTATAATCTGCGGCGCCAGTGCGGTCGCCATCGCGCTTGCCCAATTCGGCAAAGCGCTGGGGTTCGCCATCGTCAGCGCCGGGGTGAGCGAGGAACAGGCAAAATTGACAATGCCCGATCGCGTCGTCGGCGGCTATGATTTCGGTCATCTTGCAACGGCGGAGCGCTATGTCGTGGTCGCCACGCAGGGCCAGGGCGATGCGGCCGCCCTGGCGGCGGCGATTTCGAGTGGCGCCCGTTACGTCGCTTTGGTCGGCTCGCGCCGCAAAGCCGCAGCCTTGCGCGGGGCGCTCGCCGCCAAGGGCTTCGCCCAGCAGCGCCTGGCGGCGATCGTTTGTCCGGCCGGCCTCGACATTGGCGCCGTCACGCCGGAAGAAATTGCCCTTTCGATCCTAGCCCAGGTCGTCGAATATCGGCGCCGAGGGCATCGCCTTGCAGGGGCGAGGACGGCCAGGGCGCCGGCAGAGTGCACGATGGCAGCAAAGGAGAGCTCGCATGGACATGAGCGGTGAGCGCCGCATTGCGGCAAGCCGAGCGGCCGTATGGGCGGCTCTCAACGACCCGGAAATCCTGCGGCAGTGCATCCCCGGCTGCGAGCTGCTCGAAATGCAGTCTGCAACCGAGATGACGGCGCGCGTGAAGCTGCAGATTGGACCCGTGCGCGCCACCTTCAACGGCAAGATCAGATTGTCGGACCTCGACCCGCCCAACAGCTACCGCATCGCGGGTGAAGGCAGCGGCGGCGTCGCCGGCTATGCCAAGGGTGGCGCCAAGGTGATGCTCAGCGACGAGGGAGGTGGCACGCTGATGCGCTATGACGTCAAAGCCGATGTCGGCGGCAAGCTGGCGCAGCTCGGCGGCCGCCTGATCGATTCGACGTCCAAGAAGCTGGCCGACGAGTTCTTCGAAAAATTCAGCACGCTGGTGGGCGGACCGGCTCCGGTTGCGGCCGCGCCGGTGGAGGTGCAAGCGGCGACGGCCACGGTCAGCGCTGAGCCCGGCAAGAAATTGAGCTGGTTCAAGCGCTGGTTCGGCAGGCAGAAGGCTCGCGAGGCCCGCCCCTAAGGTACCTTGCCTATTTTATGCGGAACTGAATGGGCAGCGTGAGCGGAAAGAGCTCACCCGTCATCTCCGCGGGTGGGCCGGGCAACGGACTTGCCCGTTGCAGCACGGCGATGGCCTCCTCGTCGAGCAAACTCGAGCCGGAATGACGCAGCACGCGCGAGGCCACAACCTTGCCGGAGCGATCGATCGTAAACTCCACCAGTACCGAGCCCTGAGCACCGCGCGCGCGGGCGCCGTCGGGATAGCGCTTGAAGCGGTTGAGATGGGAGACGAGCGCCTTCTGCCAGCTGGCCTCCACCCGCTTCACGCGTTCGGAAGACTGACCGGCGGCGGGGGCGGCCTGCGCCGGTTCCTCGGTGGGCTCGACCTTGGGCGGTGCCATGGTCAAGGGGGCGGCCGATTCCTGCGTCTCGACCTTCTGCTTGACCTCCTCTTTGACGTCCTCTGGCTTGGGTTCGTCCGGTTCGACCGGCCTTTCCATCGGCAGCGCCACCTCGGGCTCGGGCGCCAACGGCGCCGGTTCGAGCTTGGGTTGCTCCTCGGGGACGGGGGTATCCTTGCTCTCGACGGTCGGTGGCGGGGCCAGCATCGCCTCCTCGACGCGAGGGCCGTGGGCGACGTCGGGCGAGTCGACCGGCACGGCGGGCGCCGGCACCATGTCCACCAGCATCGCGCCGGCGGCGGCGTCGGCAACCTCTTGCTCCTGCCAGCGCATGACCGCCAGGGCCGTGCAGCCAATATGCGCGGCGACGATCAGGATC
>DASTMQ010000574.1:0-13017 GCA_035714005.1 Hyphomicrobiaceae bacterium | reverse complement strand
CGCCGGGCGCTCATCGACGCCAGCGGTGAAGAGCCTCGCGACGAGATGCAATGGATTGCCGGGGAGCCCGACCTTGCCCCGCCGGTGAGCGACCCGCGCGAGAGGTTGTCCCGCGCGGCATCCTTCGCCGGGGCTGGCGAGCCTTCCGACCGCCTATCCTCCGGTCTCGATAATCCGCACGCGCTGCCCGATCCCAGCACCGAAATCGCCTTCCATTATCGGCCGAGGGACGCCGGAGGCTTGGGCAGTGCGCGGGTCGCTGCGCGCGCCCCCGCCGATCCCGTGCCGCCGCGCGGCGCCGGGGAGGCCTGGCAGGACACGCCGCCTCCCTCACCCTCGGAGAAGAATGTCGAGCTCATCCAAGATCTCATCAAGAAGCTCGCCGACGAGCTGAGCGATGTCCCCGCGACGGCGCCTCAGACCGCGGCGCCGGCCGGGGAATTCGAGGACGCCATGATCGCTCGCTCGCTGGCGGCGCTCGATACGGCGGCCGCCTCGATGCGCGCTGCCGCGGGCGAGCCTGCCGCCGCGGCGGGCGGCGGCTGGTGGCCAGGCGCGCAGGCGCCGCCGAGCGAGCTTGGGCCGGAGGCCGCGCCCAGCCGCCCGCCACGCGCGACCGGCACCGCGACGGCGCCACCGCTGCCGAACGCCCAGGTTGCGCGCGCGGCCGAGGCGATCGCCGCCAATCGCATGGAAACCCTGCTTGAACCGGTCCAGGCCTTGAACGAGGGCCGGGCGCGCCACTTCGAGATCAGCGCGCGCTTCTTGGCCGCCGACGGGGCGGCAATCGAGACTTCCGCGCTCGAGCGCACCGGGCTCATTGCGCGTATGGATGCCGCGCGCGTGATCCGCGCCGCACGCGTGGCCCACAGACTGGGCGAACGCGGTCGCGAGGGCAACGTGCTGACGCGGATCGCCGCGGAGTCGCTCACCGATCCGGGCTTCATCGATGCCGTCGTGCAACAAGCCAACAACGCGCGTGGGATGGGGCTGATCCTGGCCTTGAGCCAAGCCGCCGCGCGCACCCTGACGGACATCCAAATCAGCGGCTTGAACGCGCTGACGACGGCGGGTTGCCGCTTCGCGCTCGAGGATGTCGGCGACCTGAAGATGGACTTTGCGGGCCTGAAAGCGGTGGGGTTTGCGTTCCTAAAGCTCGAAGCGCCCGTGTTCCTGGAAGGGCTGGCGGCGGCAGGTGGGCGCGTTGCGGCCTCCGACGTGGTGCGCTTCCTCGGCGAGTATGGGCTGACCTTGATCGTGGCACGCATCGAGGACGATTGGATGCTGGCCCGAATTTTGGGCTTCGGCGTGCAGTTCGGCATGGGCGGCCTGTTTGGTGGACCGAAACTGGTCAAGGCCGAGGTGGTCGGGGAACCGGCCGCGGCTTGATTGCCTGCGGGCTTGCCGCTAGAGCAAGGTCGGAGGCTCCCGAACGGCGGGGGCGTGGGGTCGCTTGGTCCGACAAGAGGCAACGTGCATCCAGCGCCAGCGATCCTGCGCTAAGGCTTTCATGAGCGGGACCCAAATTCCCATCCTGGCCTCCATGCGCGGCCTCGCCCCCAGCAGCGAGGCGTGGATCGTTGATATCTGGGGCGTCATGCATAACGGCGCCAGCGCCTTTGAGATGGCGGGGGCCGCCTGTGCCAAGTTTCGCCAGGCTGGCGGCACCGTTGTTTTGCTGTCGAACGCGCCCCGACCCTTCACGGCCGTGGTGGCACAACTCGACGGTTTTGGCGTCGCGCGCACGGCCTATGATGCGGGCGTCACCTCCGGCGATGTCACGCGGGCCATGATCGCGTCCTGGCAAGGGCGTGCCGTTTTGCACATTGGTCCGGCGCGCGACCGTGGCCTGTTTGAAGGGTTTAACATCGATTTTACCGACGCCCTCGGCGCCGAAGTGATCGTCTGCTCAGGATTGTTCGATGACACCAAAGAGACGCCGCAAGACTACGCCGAGCTGTTCGCCGGCCTCGTTGCGCGGCGCGTGCCGATGATTTGCGCGAACCCCGACCTTATGGTCGAGCGCGGCGACACATTGGTCTATTGCGCCGGCGCCCTGGCTGCCGAGTATGCCGCGCTCGGCGGCGAGGTTAGCTACGCCGGCAAACCGCATTGGCCCGTCTATGAGCGCGCCCTGGCAACGATCAATGGGCTCAAAGGCCGACCGGTTGCCAAGGACAAGGTGCTGGCGATCGGCGACGGCATCGAAACCGACCTACGCGGCGCCCACCTCGCGGGTCTGCGTTCGGTGTTCATCGCCAGCGCCATTCATGCCCCGCAAGGCTTGAACCCCGCCATGCTGGCCCAGCTGTTCCAATCTCTTCCCTTCGCGCCGGTGGCCGCGCTCCCCGCGCTCGCCTGGTAAGCCTAAACGGTCAGTACGACCTTGCCGATATGTTCCCCCGCTTCCAGCCGCCGATGGGCATCGGCGGCCTGGCGCAGGGGAAAGGTGGAATCCAGGACCACCCGCACCTTGCCGGCGGCCAGCAGCGGCCACACCTTGGCCTCCAGACTGGCCGCCAGGGCGCCTTTGAAGGCGCGCGACCGCGGGCGCAAGGTCGAGCCGGTCAGCGTCAGGCGTTTCATCATCAGGCGCGAGATGTTGAAGGTGACGGTCGCGCCGCCGAGGACGGCAATCTGCACGATGCGGCCGTCTGCCGCCGCCGCGACGATATTGCGATCCGTGTAGGAGCCGCCCACCATGTCGAGGATGACGTCTACGCCCTCGCCGCCCGTGGCCTCCTGGCAGGCCTTGACGAAATCTTCGCTGCGATAGTTGACCGCTCGGTCGGCGCCCAGTTCCAGGCACGCTTGGCATTTCTCGGGCGAACCCGCGGTCACAATCACCTTGGCGCCAAAAGCCTTGGCAAGCTGAATGGCGGTGGTGCCGATACCGCTGGAGCCGCCATGCACCAGGATCCATTCGCCCGCGCCGAGACGGCCGCGTTCGAAGACGTTGCCCCAGACGGTGAAGAAGGTTTCGGGAATCGCCGCGGCCTTGACCGCATCGAAGCCGGTTGGGATCGGCAAGGCCTGTAGGTCCTCGACCACACAGTATTCGGCGTAGCCGCCACCATTGACCAGGGCGCAGACCTGATCGCCGGTGCGCCAGCGCCTGACCTCATCTCCCAGCACAACCACTTGGCCGGCAATCTCGAGACCGGGGAGTGGCGAGGCACCAGGCGGCGGCGGATAGGAGCCGGAACGCTGCGCAACGTCGGGGCGGTTGACGCCGGCGGCGGCCACCTTGACCAACATTTGCCCTGCGCCGGGCGTGGGCGTTGCCACCACCTTTGGCTTGAGCACCTCCGGGCCGCCGGGAGTGCTAATTTCGATTGCCGTCATGGTTTCTGGGGGGCGGGCCATAGGTCAGCTCCACGCAAGTTCGTTGCGATCGCCACAGTGGCCCGGCGCGTGGGGTTGAGACAAGGGCGAACTCGTGTCAGGCTCCAAGGCCGATTGGCTCGTTCGGGAGGCCGCCATGGATTGGGATGAGCTCAAGCCCAAACCCGCGAAGGGCATCACGCTCGGAGAGCCGCTGGAAAGCCTATCCATCGGTGAACTGGAGGCGCGCGTCGCCGCACTCGAGGCGGAAATTGCAAGGGTGAAGGACAACGTCACGCGCAAAAAGGCGCACGAGGCCGCGGCAGCCTCCGTGTTCAAGCGCTGAGGTCTTGCACGGCACGCGAAGGGTTCATGCGGCGGACGGCAACGCGCGGGTAGCTACAAGGCGAGACGCCAGCCGCGCCTCTCCAGGCGCCGCGACGGCCGCCAAGGTGCCGATTGGGCACGGTGCTTTACCTTTTGTTATCCAATCAGTTGCACTATCGGGTTATCCAGTTCTCTGGATCCGAGTGGATCGTATCCACTCCGTTTGACGCCTCCCTGTTAACTCCTGAGCCGCCGCAGGGCGGCTCATTTTTCGTGTGCGATAAGCCCACCAGCCCTGCTGGTCGTGCCAAAGGGGGATGCGCGAGGCCGCGCCGGGGCGATGGCGCCAGCACAGCTCAGGGCTCGGGCCGCCCGCGCGACGGCGCTCACCGGGGCCGCGCGTTGGCAGAAGATGTGCATAAGCTGCGTGTGCGCCACACCACAGTCGCAAATCAAGGCGCATAAACATCCGATGTTAACCGTGGCCTGCCAAGGTAGCCTACGGTAGGATGGTCACTTGAGTGTATCCAGTTGTCCCAAGTTGAGTCATGAGCACCTGTCGAGAACCTGAAAGCGCCGCACCCACGACCGGCGTTACGATCTCCTTCGGCGAACGGTTCGCCGCTTCCGATCAATTCGATGCCATTTTCAAAGAAGGCATGGCGCTCGTCGAGCACACGGCCCGTTATCTGGACGGGCCGGGTCGGCAGGAAGCGCGCAAGTTGCGCGGGCCGCTGTCGGTGCTCTATGCCACCGAGAGCATGCGGTTGACGACGCGCCTGCTCGAGCTTGCCTCCTGGCTGATGATCCGGCGCGCCCTCAAGTCCGGCGAAATCTCCGCGGAGGAAGCACGCAGCAAGCGCCAGCGGGTCAAGCTCAAAGGCCCGGGCCGACCGTCGCACGTCAAAGGTTTTGTCGACTTGCCCGAGGGATTGCAGCAGCTCGTCGAGCAGAGCTTCTCGCTCAATGATCGTATCGTTCAGCTCGATCGGGCGATGGAGCTGGCGGTCGGCGAGGCAACGCCCGCCGGAAACCCAGTCGGCGCCCAGGTCACACGCCTGCAGGAAGCCTTCGCCCACACCCGGCGGCGCGCCGCCGCCCGCGACAGCCGCCCGGCGGTGCTCGAGCGCTAGCGTTCGGCGCGTCCCCGGAGCATGCGCGCGTTGGCGGGCGTGCCCCAGCGCTGCGCGCTTCAGCCGCCTTGGGCATCGGCGTCGCCGGTAGCGAAGTGATCCCAGCCGGCCTCGACCAAATCGACGCTGCGCCCGTCCAAGCCCTCAATCGTGATGCCGCGCGCCGACGTCATCGTGCCTATGCGCGTCACGGTGATGCCGGCGGCGGTGGCCGCGTGCCGAAAGGCGGCCTCGTTGGGCGGCGGCACACTGGCCAGGATCTCGTAGTCGTCCCCGCCCGCCAACACCGCCTGGTACTGGCGAACCTCGGCCGCAACAACCTTGGCTGCCGCTGCGGACAGCGGCAGGTCGGCCAGGCGCACAACCGCGCCGCAGCCGCTCACCTTGCACATGCGGCCAAGATCCTTGGCCAAGCCGTCGGAAAGATCCATCGCCGCAGAGGCGTGCGCACGCAGGGCGGTGGCGAGCGCCAGTCGCGGTTGCGGTCGGCGATAGCGGAAAAGCAGATGCTCGCGCATGGCCGAGGACAAACCCCAGGCGGCGGCCCGCGCCGGATCTTTTGCCACCAGCAGCCCCAGCGCGGCGTCGCCGAGGCTGCCGGACACAAACAGGTGATCGCCCGCCCGCGCCGTCCCGCGCCGAACCATCTGGCCTCGCGGCACCGCGCCGATCGCCGTGATCGAGATGGTCAAGGGTCCGGGCCGGCGATCCGTGTCGCCGCCGAGGAGATGACAGCCAAAGCACGCCTGCGCCTCGGCTAGGCCCGCCGCGAAAGCAATAAGCCATGTCCGTCGGGGCGCCGCGGGGAAGGACAGGGCCAGGAGATAGGCGCAGGGCGTGGCGCCTTTCGCCGCAAGATCGGAAAGGTTGACGGCAAGCGCCTTCCAGCCAACGTCGGCGGGCAGAGCCTCGGGAAGGAAATGTACGCCCTCGGCGATAGGATCGGTCTTAAGCACCAGCGCGCTGCCGGCTTTGGGCTCAAGGACGGCGCAATCGTCCTCAAGGGCGAACGCGCCCGGTGTCTGCGCGAGCGGCGCCAACAGGCGAATGATCGCCTCCTCGTCGTGGAGCACTTCGCCGCCGCCTGCCTGCTCGGTCATGGTACCCAACAATAGGCCAATTGCCGCAATTTGCGACCCAAACCGCGGGCCCGGCCCTGGCGCCAGCGGGGCGACAGAGGGCGCCGCCCCTGGCCGAGCAGCGCAACGGCGCGCCGCCCGCCTTCGTGCCCGCCGGGGCCGGAAGAGGCGGGGAGGGCGCAAGGGATGGCTTTCCGACGCGGGGCCGATTTAGGCTCGTGCCCGCTGGCGTCTTGTTGCAGATGCGAAGGCCATGATATGAGGGCGCCGCGCCGCTCTGGCGCTCCTAGCGAATCGTGAGACGATCGATGACTGCAGCCGCCGGGCGTCGTGAGGCGCCGCAATCGCCGTTGTCCGCCGCGCCGCTCGCCGAGGCCGATCGAGAGGTTTTCGCCAGCGTCGAGCGCGAGGTGCGACGTCAGCAACAGGAAATAGAGCTGATCGCGTCGGAGAACTTCGTGTCCCGCGCCGTCTTGGAGGCTGCCGGCACGGTACTCACGAACAAGTACGCCGAGGGCTATCCGGGCCATCGCTACTATGGCGGTTGCCAGTATGTCGATGAGATTGAGACGCTGGCGATTGAGCGGGCCAAGAAGCTGTTCAAATGCAATTTCGCCAATGTGCAGCCGCACTCGGGCAGCACCGCCAACCAGGCCGCTTTCATGGCGATGATGAAGCCCGGCGACACCTTCATGGGTTTGAGCCTGGACACCGGCGGCCACCTGACCCACGGTTCGCCGGCGAATTTGTCGGGCAAGTGGTTCAAGGTCGTGCCCTACAAGGTGCGCCGACAGGATCACCGCATCGACATGGACGATGTCAGGGAGCTTGCACGCTCGCACCGGCCGAAGGTGATTGTGGCTGGCGGTAGCGCCTACCCGCGCATCATCGACTTTGCCGCCTTTCGCGCGATCGCCGACGAGGTGGGCGCGCTGCTGCTGGTGGACATGGCCCACTTTGCCGGACTTGTCGCCGGCGGCGCCCATCCGAGCCCGTTTCCGCACGCCCACGTCGTGACCAGTACCACGCACAAGACGCTGCGTGGTCCGCGCGGCGCCATGATCCTCAGCAACGAGGAAGCCTTGGCCAAGAAGATCAATGCCGCCGTGTTCCCGGGTATGCAGGGCGGCCCATTGATGCACGTGATCGCCGCCAAGGCGGTGGGATTTGCCGAAGCCATGCGCCCGGAGTTCAAGGCCTATGCGCGCGGTGTGGTGGACAACGCCAAGGCGCTCGGCGAAGTGTTGCTCAGTGCCGGCTACGACCTCGTCTCGGGCGGCACCGATACCCACCTGAACCTGGTCGACCTGCGGCCGAGGGGGCTCACCGGCATCGCCGCCGAAAAGGCGCTGGGGCGGGCCCATATCACCGTCAACAAGAATGCCGTGCCGTTCGATCCCGAAAAACCGCAGGTGACCTCGGGCATTCGCGTCGGCTCACCGGCCGGCACCACGCGCGGCTTCGGCGTCGCCGAGTTTCGCAGCATCGGACGACTGATGGCGGAGGTTTTGGATGGCCTGGCGGCCAATGGTGAGGCCGGCAACGGCAAAGTTGAGGCGAAGGTAAGGGAGGAAGCGCTGCGGCTGTGCGAGCGTTTTCCCATCTACGGCTGAAGCGAGCCTTCCAGAAGGGTACCTGTGCGCGTCTTTAGCGCGTCTCGGCATGGCTTTCGGGAGCAGAGGACATGCGCTGCCCATATTGCGGTTGCGAGAATACCCAGGTGAAGGATAGCCGGCCCACCGAAGAGAACCAGGCAATCCGGCGGCGCCGCAGCTGCGAGGATTGCGGCGGCCGCTTCACCACCTTCGAGCGCGTGCAGTTGCGCGAGATCATCGTCGCCAAGCGCTCGGGCCGACGCGTACCGTTTGACCGGGAGAAGCTGTCGCGATCGGTGGAAGTCGCGCTGCGCAAGCGACCGATCCAGCCCGAGCGCGTCGAGCGCATGGTGTCCGGCATCGTTCGCCAGGTCGAAAGCATGGGCGAACAAGAGGTGCCTTCCTCGATGATCGGCGAATTGGTGATGGAGGCCCTGAAGGGCCTCGATCCCGTCGCCTACGTTCGCTTCGCCTCGGTCTACCGCGATTTTCGCGAGGCCTCCGACTTTCAGGAGGTGCTGGGCGAAATCGCCCGCGCGCCGGAGACCGACGCAACGGCGCCTGCCAAGCCGCCGACCGCCGAGGCGCTGGAAAGAAAGCACTGAGCGTTGGTTCTCCCGTCCAAGCATGACGCCGATGCCGCGGCGCAGGATCGCCGGTTCATGGCCGTGGCGCTCGGCCTGGCCCGGCGGGTCTTGGGGACGACCGCGCCCAATCCAGCCGTGGGCGCCGTCATCGTCGAGGAAGCGACCGCTGAGATGATCGCCCGCGGCTGGACCCAGCCCGGCGGTCGCCCCCATGCGGAAGCGCATGTGCTCGAGCGTGCCGGCGCCAACGCCCGCGGCAAGACGATGTACGTCACGCTCGAGCCTTGCTCACACCACGGGCGCACGCCGCCTTGTGCCGATGCCATTCGCAGGGCGGGTATCCGTCGTGTGGTGGGCGCCATCGAGGATCCCAACCCGGAAATTTCGGGCAAGGGTTTTGCCAGCCTGCGGCAGGCAGGCATCGCCGTGACAACGGGCGTGTGTGCTGCGGAGGCGCGCTGGATGGCGGGCGGACATATCCTGCGCATGACGCAGGGACGCCCATTCGTGCAACTGAAGCTCGCCGTCTCCGCCGATGAACTGATCGCGCCGGGTGACGGTCAACCGCGTTGGGTCACGAGCGAGGAGGCACGGGCATACGCCCACCTGCTGCGCGCCCGCGCCGACGCCATCTTGATCGGCCGTCAGACGGTAGAGGACGATGATCCGCAGCTGACCTGTCGGCTGCCCGGCCTGGGCCAGCGGTCGCCGCGGCGCTATGTGCTCGACACCGGGTTCCGCACCGCCCGCGCCAGCAAGCTCGCAACCAGCGCCCAGGCGGTGCCACTCACGCTGATCGGTGCCCTGGACGCCCCGTTACCGGACCTGCCCGCCAGCATCGCCATTCGTCGCGTCGCCATCGAAGCGGGCCGATTGTCGTTGCATGAGGTGCTTGCCGCGCTCAAAGCCGATGGTATCACCCGCCTCCTGGTCGAAGGCGGGCCCCGCGTCGCCGGTTCGTTCATCGCCGCCGGTCTTGTCGACGAGGCGGTGATTGCGCGTGGCACCGGCACATTGGCGGGCGCCGGCGTGCCCCCACTGGGCGACCGTGGGCTTGAAGTCTTCGGTGACCCGGCGCGCTGGCTGCTACATTCCGACCGCCATCTGGGCAACAATCGGCTAACTGTCTATCGTGCGCGTGGCCATCTTGGAGCCGGCAAAGGCGAATGACCACGCCATTTCGCTACTATGTACGCGTGCGCTACCAAGAATGCGACGCTCAGCACGTCGTGTTCAACGCCCGTTACGGCGACTACATTGACCTCGCCTGCTCCGAGTTTCTGCGCGCCGCGCTGCCCTCCCCGCGCCACGTCTTCGACGGCACCTTCGAAATTCAGACGGTGCGCCAAGTTGTGGAGTGGAAGGCGCCGGCCCGCTTCGATGACGTGCTGGAGATCTCGGTTTGGGCGAACAGCATCGGCACCACCTCGTTCACCCTGTGCTTCGAGCTGCGCCGGGTCGGCGATGGCACCCTGCTGGTCAGCAGCGAAACGGTGTACGTGCACATCGACCCCAAGAGCTTCACAAAGCGCGAGATCGAGCCCAGGATGCGGGCCGCCCTGGAGGCCGGCGCCCGGGGCAAGACCACCGACCATGCGGGCTATCGCGGCTGATGGCCTCAGCGACAGCCAGCGGGCCTGGGCACAGCCCTAGTCGCGGCTGCTATGCGATGGCGACCCGCCTGCCCGCCTTTGCGCATTCGCGCAGGCTAGGCCAGCTGTGCTAGCCTAGCGCCCCATGTTTACCGGCATCATCACCGACGTTGGCGAACTCCTCGCGCGCGAGGGCGCACGTTTTTCCGTGCGCTCGGCCTATCCGGCGGACACGATTTCCGTCGGCGCCTCGCTCGCGTGCGATGGCGCCTGCCTGACGGCAACCAGCGTGCGCGCGGTGGCTACGGGCAGCATCTTTACGGTCGACGTCTCCAACGAGACCTTGAGCAAAACCAGCCTCGAGACTTGGCAAGCCGGGCGCAAAATCAATTTGGAACGGGCGCTCAAGGCCGGCGACGAACTGGGTGGCCATATCGTCAGCGGCCATGTCGACGGCCTGGCCTACATCGTCGATCTGCGCCCCGACGGCTTATCGCGCCGCTTGACGGTCGAAACACCGCAACACCTGGCCCAATACATTGCCGCCAAGGGCTCGGTGGCGCTCGATGGCATTTCGCTTACCATCAACGAGGTCGTGGGTCGGCGCTTTGGCATTAACGTCATCCCGCACACCTTGACCCAAACTACTTTGGGGATCAAAAAGCCAGGCGACGCGATGAACCTGGAAGTCGATCTCTTCGCCCGCTACGTCGCGAGGGCCTTGGAGTACCGCCCGTGAACGAGGGACTATCACGCGCCGCTTATGCCGACGGCAAAGGCTTCCTGTCGCCCATCGCGGAGATTCTCGAGGATTTGCGCAACGGGCGCATGATCATCCTGGTGGACGCTGAGGATCGCGAAAATGAGGGCGACCTCGTGATTCCGGCGCAGATGGCGACGCCCGATGCCATCAACTTCATGGCTAAGCATGGCCGCGGCCTGATCTGCCTGTCACTGACGCAGCAGCGCGCGGGACAACTCCGCCTGGAGTACATGGCGCGGCAAAACGAGGCCCGGAACCGCACCGCCTTCACCGTTTCAATCGAGGCGCGCGAGGGCATCGCCACCGGCATTTCTGCACACGATCGCGCCCGCACCATTGCCACCGCCATCGATCCAACCAAGGACCACCAGGATATCGTTTCGCCGGGGCACGTCTTCCCGCTGATTGCACGCGAGGGCGGGGTGCTGGTGCGCGCCGGCCATACGGAGGCCTCCGTCGACCTTGCGCGCATGGCCGGTCTGTTTCCGGCGGGCGTCATCTGCGAGATCATGAACGACGACGGCACCATGGCACGCATGCCCGATCTCGTCGCCTTCGCCCAGCGCCATGGCTTGAAGATCGGCACCATCGAAGATCTGATCGGCTATCGGTTGCGGCATGATCGCATCGTGCGCCAGGTCGCCAAAACCGCGGTCGACAGCCTGTTCGGCGGCAGCTTCGATCTCTACGTCTACGAAACCACCGTGCAGCCCGTCGAACATCTGGCCCTGGTCAAAGGCGATCTAAGCGCGGCGGGGCCCGTGCTGGTGCGCGTGCATGCGGTCAACGTGCTGGCCGATCTGTTGGGTATCGGCAGCAGCGAGGGCACGCGCGGGGCTCTGATCGAGAAGGCCATGGCCGAGATCGCGCGCGAAGGTCGCGGCGTCATCGTCCTGATTCGGGATTTGCGGCCAAAGGGGGTGTCGAGCTCGATCGCGCAAAACGCCGAACGCAAGAAGCGCAAGCATACCGATCCGGAACGCCGCCGCGTCGAGATCGGCGTCGGCTCGCAGATTTTGCGAGACCTCGGTGTCAGCGACATGGTGCTGCTGTCGAACGCCCCACCCTCGCGCTACGTCGGTCTTGAGGCCTTTGGCCTGCGCATCGTTGGCCAGCGTCGGATCGGTTGAACCAGCGATGGCGCGCAAGCAGCAATCCACCGATACCGCCGCCGCCAGCGGCCAAGTGTGCGGCGCCCGCATCCTCATTATCGAGGCGCCCTACTACCAGGAGATCGCCAAGGAGCTATTCGCTGGCGCGATCGCCGAGCTCGAAGCCTCGGGAGCAAGCTTCGAGCGCGTGGTGGTGCCGGGCGCGCTGGAGATCCCTCTGGCGCTGGCCCAGGCGGTAAAGGCCGATTTGATCGGCTCGGATGACGCGGATGCTCGCTTTGATGGCTGCGTCGTGCTCGGCTGCGTGATCCGCGGCGAGACAACGCACTACGACACCGTCTGCGACAATGCCAATCACTGGCTGATGGAGATCGCGGTTCGCAACGCCATCCCGCTGGGCAATGCGATTCTGACCGTGAACAACGAAGCCCAGGCGCTGGAGCGCGCGCGCGGCGGACGCAAGGGCAAAGGTGCCGAAGCCGTGCGCGCCTGCCTGGCGCTCGTCGCCATGGAGCGGGTGTTCGCCGAGGATTTGGAATGACCGCGCCGAACGCCAAGCGCGACAAGCGCGGAGATATCGCGCGCAGTCGGGCCCGGCTGGCGACGGTGCAGGCGCTCTACCAGATGGATTTGGCGGAAACCGATCTGCACGAGGTGATCGAGGAATTCAAGCAGCACAGGCTAAGCAGCAGTGGCGATGGCAACAGCATGGCCGATGCCGACCAGGAGCACTTTGCCCAGGTGTTGCGTGGAGTGGTAAAGCGACAGCGTGAGATCGACCCGCTGATCGATCAGCAGCTCGCGACCGGGTGGCGCCTGGCACGCATCGACTCGATTGTCCGTGCCATCCTGCGGGCGGCGACCTTCGAATTGATCGAATTGCCAGACGTACCGGCCCGCGTCGTCATTAGCGAATACATCGAGGTGGCGCGGGCCTTTTTCGAGGGCGACGAACCAAAGCTCGTCAATGGCGTGCTCGACCAGCTCGCACGCAAGCTAAGGCCAGGCACGCTGCCAGAGCGCGGCTGAACTGGGAACTTCGCCGGCTACTCGGCCGCTTCCCCCCGCGGCGCAAAGGTCGGGCCCATTTCCGACCACAGCACGCGCAGGGCGCCAACCAATCGCTCGATGTCGGCGTCGGAATGCTGCGGGCTCGGCGTCAGACGGAGCCGCTCGGTGCCGCGCGGAACGGTTGGGTAGTTGATGGGCTGCACGTAGATGCCAAAGCGGTCGAGCAGCGCATCCGTCATCTGCTTGCACAACACAGGATCACCGACCAGAAGTGGCACGATGTGACTGGGATTGTCCATCACCGGTAAACCGGCCGCCTTCAGGCGGCCTTTGAGTGTACCGACGCGATCCCGGTGACGCTCGCGTTCAACGGCGCTGGTCTTGAGATGGCGAATGCTGGCGACCGCGCCGGCGGCAATGGCGGGAGCCAAGGACGTGGTAAAAATGAAGCCCGGCGCATAGGAACGGATCGCATCGCAGATATCGCGCGTGGC
>DASTMQ010000573.1:0-8498 GCA_035714005.1 Hyphomicrobiaceae bacterium | reverse complement strand
TACCAGTCGGCCGACCTTAATGAGATGGACTACGCGGCGATCGCGCGCACAATGGGGTGCGGCGGCATTCGCGTCGAAGATCCGGAGGCGCTCGCTGCTGCCCTGCAACAGGGCATGGAGGAGCGCGATCGCCCAACCGTGGTCGACGTCGTGGTTACGCGCGACCCGGCCCAGATGCTGCCCGCCGTCGACAACCGCACCGTGCGGATCAAGCAAGGCGATCGTGTTGCCTAGTCACTTGGGCACTTGGGCACTTGGGGCACTTGGCCCTTGGGGCACTTGGGCACTTAGACACTCGGGCACTTAGACACTTGGCGAGAAGCGGGGTTGTGCGAAGGGCAACAGCTGGGCGCGCAGCCTGCAACCAAAACAGCAAACCCACAAGGACGGCGGGCTTGTGCCCTTGCCAGCCGGCAGCCTGCACTGGCGCCGTCATTGCGAGACCGCCGAGGAGGCGCGTGAACGCTATCTGAGGACTTGCGGCAACCACAGCGCGATCTGTGGCCACAGCAAGAGTGCCAGCAAGCAGAGAATCTGAATGGCCATGTAATCCGCCATGCCCCTGTAAATCGTCGATAGGCTCCACTGGGGCACGACATTCTTCAAATAGTAGGCCGACATGGCGACCGGCGGGCTCAAGAACGCCGTCTGCAGGTTGACCGCTAGCAAGGCGCCAAACCAAATCAGCATGTCCATCTTGGACATACCGAGTTGCAGCTTCTCAACAACCGGCAAGAAGATCGGCAAAAACACCAGCACGATCGCCGGCCACTCGAACGGCCAGCCAAGCACGAATATCAGGAACATGATCACGATCAGCTTCCAGACGTCGGGAAGCGGAATCGCCAGCAAGGTGTCGGTTATAATGCTGGCGGTTCCGAGTTTGGTGAACACGGCGCCAAACACGTTGGAGGAAACTGCCAGCAACAGCACCATGCTCGACGTCACCATGGTGGCGATGGCGGCGTTCTTGATGGCCGCGAAGGTCAGGCGGCGATAGAGCAGAGCCAGAACCGTCGCGCCAAAAGCACCGCACGAGGCGGCTTCCGTGGGCGTGGCAAGGCCGGCGAGGATCGTGCCGAGGGTAAATCCGATCAGAAGCGCTAGCGGCAACACGCCGATTAGCACTTCTCTGACGACCAACCAGACGTCACCGACGCGTTCCTCCTTCGGCACCGGCGGTCCAAGCTCGGGATTTAAAAAGCTGCGCGCCAGGCAATAGAAAATGTAAAGACCGGCGAGCAAAAATCCGGGTCCAAAGGCGGCCGAATAAAGCATATTGACCGGTACGCCCATGGTGGGGCCCATGACCACCAGCATCACACTTGGGGGTATTAGAATTCCGAGCGTACCGCCGGCGGCGATCGCCCCCGCCGATAGCTTGGCGTCATAGCCGGTCTTGATCATAATCGGACCAGCCATGATGCCGAGCACCGTGACGGCCGCACCAACAATGCCCGTCGCCATGGCGAAGATGGTCGCCGTCAGGATCACGGCCAGATAAAGCGAGCCGCGAACCGGAGCCAGGAGATGGCGCAAGGCCAAGAATAGGCGCTCCATCAGACCCGCCTGCTCCGTCATGTAGCCCATAAAAATAAAGAGCGGCACCGCCGGCAGGATATCATCCTTCATGGTGCCCCAGATCTGCAGATAGGCGAGATTGAAGGTCTGGTCGGGACCCACGCCGATCGACCCGAAGATGAAAGCCAGAAACAAGAGGGTGAAGGAGATGGGAAAGCCGACAAAAATAACGCCTACCATGCCAATCAGCATGAAGAGCCCGAGGATTTCGTTGAAGCTCATTGCCGGGCTCACACTTCAATCTTTTCGTGCCGCACCAGGACCTCGCCGGTACGCGCCGCCCACAGGCTCTTCATGAGCTCGGAAAGCCCCTGCAGAAACAGGAGCGCGGCCGATACGGGGATCACCGCCCGCAGCGGCCAAATTACGGGTTGCCAAACGCCCGAGGTCGATTTCTCGTTGATAGACAGCGAGTAAAAGAAATCATCGATCGAGATGGCGAACAGAATCACCATGGACGGTAAAAAGAACAGAAGATAGGCAATGCTATCAATGATGCCCTTCTTGCGATTGGAGAATTTCTCCCACAGCATATCGGTGCGCACGTGGGCGCCCTGCAGCAGCGCGTAGGCGGCGCCGAGCATGAACAGTGCGCCGAACGACATGGTGGTAACGTCGAGGGCCCAGGAGGTCGGCGCATTCATGACGTAGCGCATGAACACCTCAATGACGTTGGCGATGACTAAGGGAGCAACAATCAGTGCAAAGAGGTAACCGGTCCACTGCGTGATGGCATCAATCGCGCGGATAACGGCAAGGTAGTGCGGCGAGGGTTGCCGCGGTGGCGGCCTGGTGCTGTCGCTCGGCATCAAGAGCTGCTCTTCCTAAAGTCAACCTAAAGTCAACAGGGGGCGTGCTGTCGGCCGCCCCCTGTTCGCGAAAAACCAATTACTTCTCGGGCCAGTAATAGTTTGCGCCAGCCGCATAGGGCGGGATGACAAAGCGGCGGGCCGGCACCACCTGGGAGGCATAGGCACGCTGCGAGTCATAGACCTTTTTGAAAAATGGGTTTTTGTCCGATTCCTCTTTGGCGATTTGGTCCCAGGCCTCGAGTGTTTTGCGCAAGATATCCTCCGGCGTGCGCTCGATCTTTACGTTGTGCTTCTCGCGCAGCTCCTTGAGGGCCTCGGCGTTCAACTTGTTGGTGAGGGTCTGCGACCGAAAGGTTGCCTCCCAGGTGGCGGCCCTGATGATCTCCTGCAGATCGGGCTTCAGGCCTTTCCAGACGTCGGCGTTGATCAGCAATTCCAAGACCGTAGCCGGCTCGTGCGTGGAGGGCATATAGTAGTGTTTCCATACGGTCTGGAAGCCGATCTTCATGTCCTCGGCCGGTCCGACCCATTCCCCGCACTCGATCACTCCGCGCTCGCCGGCGGGCACAATCTCGCCGCCGGGCATGTTGACAGGAGACATCCCCGACTTGCTGAACACTTCCGCCGTGATCCCGGTTTCGCGGCACTTGCGACCCTTGAGATCATCCCAACTCGAGATTGGACGCTTGAACCAGCCGAGCACTTGGTTTGCGACCGACGTCATGGGAATCGGAATGACATCCCGCTTCAGTTGGTCCTGGTAGAGCTCCCGATAGAGCTCCAAGCCACCCCCGTCATAGATCCAGCCCATATAGTCCATCATGTCCATGCCAAACGGGCCACCGGGCGCTGGACCAAACAGGGTCGCCGCTCGCTGCTTGCCGACCCAATAGGCAGCGGCGGTGTGGCCACCGTCGATGACCTTTTTATGCACGGCATCGAGAACTTCAAAGGCAGGGACAATCGTCCCGGCCGGCGCCACCTCGATCTCGAGGCGTCCCCCCGACATGACCTTGACCCGCTCGGCCCAGAACTTGAGGTTATCGAAGATCATGCTCGAGGAGGGAAAACTGGCCTGAAAGCGCAGCTTCTGCGGCGACTGGGCCAGCGCCGCCGAAATGTGGGCTAGCACGAGTGAAGCCAATACCGCGGCTAGGGTGCAAAGACGTAGTCGCATGGCGTTTCTCCCCTTTTTTCTATTGGTGTACGCAGCATTATCAGCTTTCCGCGTAGCAAGCAGCCCATTGTTCTCTCGCCTCCTGCGGATCGTCAACGGAGGAGATGCTTTCGAGCCCTCCGCTACACCGGCTTTGAGCCCGGCCTGACTTTAGAACGGCGATCGGCAGTTCGGCCGATGGTTCTGGCAAGCAACGCCCATTGCAAGAGACCAGACGCGTGAGTTCGTGTCTTTGGGGTGGCGGATGCAGCGAGCGGCGATATAGTAGTGCTCCAATGGCCCGCGTCCGCAACGCTGGGGTTCGCCATCGGCAGGCCGGATCGCGGGACGGTTGTGGCGGCAGTTGGATCTGGGATCGCTTTCGTTTTCGCGCGCAGGATCGCGCTTTGGGACGCGCAGGGACGACACGGCATCAATGCATCGGCGCCATAATCTATTCGACTTCCCGACCCCGCACCGCCTGCGAGGACGCCCTTGCCGTTAGCAACGTTAAACGCATCCCCTTCGGTGCTGATGTGTGCAAATGCCGGCAGCCCACGACGGTCCCGGTAGGCGCGGGATGCGAAACCGGCGACGTCTATGGCTGCGCTTGGCTGTTGGCTATTTGGTATTTGGACTGACTGAAATGGCATCGAGCCAGACCCACGAGCGTGATGGCGCCATCCTGCAGGCAGCGGCGCGTGGCGACGTCGATACCTTGCGGCGTTTGATTGCTGCGGGAGTTTCGCTCGAGAGCACGAACGCAGCGGGAGAGACGCCATTATTGCTCGCGGTAAAGCACAATCATCTTTCCGCGGCCGTCCTCCTGATCGATGCGGGTAGCAGCATCAATGCGCGGGCGGCCAACAAGGACACACCCTGGCTGCTGGCCGGTGCGCTCGGCAGGACTGAGGTGCTCCGGCACATGATCCCGCAGGGACCCGACTTCACTCTGCGCAACCGCTTTGGTGGCAACGCGTTGATTCCAGCCTGCGAACGCGCGCACGTGGACGCCGTCAAAGTGCTGTTGACGACACAGATCGACGTCAATCACGTCAACGACCTCGGCTGGACGTGCCTCCTTGAGATCGTGATCCTGGGCGACGGCGGCCCGCGACATGTGGACGTTGCCAAGCTTGTCCTCGCCGCCGGTGCCGACCCGAAGATCGCCGACAAGGACGGAGTATTGCCGCTTACTCACGCGCGGCGAAGAGGCCAAACCGAGATTGCGCGCCTGATCGAGGCGACCACCGCCAAATAAGAAAAGAGCGGCGAAACGAGGCATCTAGCCAGTAGAGAGGTCTACCATGCTCAAGACGCACAACCCTTCCTCCATCGCCCCACCAGCCGCCAAGTACAGTCACTGTGTCGAGGTGCCGCCAAACGCTCGCTGGCTCTTCACCGCAGGCCAAGTCGGCGTCCGGCCGGACGGCAGCATACCGGATGGCTTCGAGGCGCAGCACGACCAGATCTGGCAGAACACACTGGCGATTCTCGCCGACGCTGGCATGGGGCCGGAGGATATCGTTCGGCTCAATGTGTATTCGACCGATCCCGATGGCCTCAAGCATGTAAGGGGGCATCGGGAGAAATACCTGAAGCCGCAGCACACTCCGGCTTCGACCTGGGTGGTGGTAAGCCGCCTCGCAAACCCCAAGTGGGTCGTGGAGATGGAGACGGTCGCAGCCAAGGCCTGAGGCGATCAAAAAGTTTAATGCGAAGAATGCGGCGGTGAACACGAGGTTTGCGCTGCTAGTGGCTCGAGAGGCGTGTCGATAACCAAGGGTCGTGAACCCCGCCGCAAAGGGCCCGATGAAGGCTGGCGCAAAGACTTTGGCAGCTCAGAACGGCTTGCCGGGGCCGGCGCGGTTGCGGCAGCGAGGAAATCAGGCTTGCGGCCGGCGTGGTCTTCTTGTTAGCCATGGCTTTCGGGTCGGGGGGACGTTCGATTAGGTGTCAGAGCTACTGGGCGTGCCCATCGATGGACGGCTCTTTGCCGTCCTTATTGCGGTGACGGTTGCCGGCTTGTTGCGCGGCTTTGTTGGATTTGGCGCGGCGTTGATCTCTATACCGGTATTTAGTCTCGTGCTCGGCCCCCATGCCGCGATCGCCGTCAATAATGTGATGGGACTGCCTGCCGTATTCCAGCTGTTGCCGGAGGCAATCCGTCGAGCCGAGCGACCCGTTGTTCTGCCGATCTGCAGTGCGACATTCCTCGCGACGCCGATCGGTACTTTTGCTCTGGTGGCGGCCGACCCGGCCTTGATGAGCGTGGCGATTTCCGCGCTGGTTCTCCTGATGGTTGCCATTCTTGCCAGCGGCTGGCGGCTCAGGGGGCGCATCGGCATGGGCAAACTCCTAGCGGCCGGGGTCGCCGGCGGTCTCATCCAGGGGCTCGCCGGCGTAGGCGGACCGCCGGTCGTCGCCGTGGCCCTCTCTCGCCCGGGCGAGGCCTCGCAGCAGCGCGCCAACGTCCTGGCCTTGATGACCGCCGTCTCGCTTTCTTCGATCCTGCCGCTCCTCTACTACGGGCTCTTTACGCGGCAGACCGTGGTCATTGGTTTGCTGCTGATTCCGTTTTATTCGCTGGCAACCGCGGTCGGCGCCCGCTATTTCGCGCTTGGCGGTCAAAGGCATTACCGCCGGGCGGCGCTCGCAACGCTGGCCGCAATCGGCATCGCGACGCTCATCGCGTCGCTGCGGGCCTACCTGAAGAGTTGACCTCGAGCAGGCGAGCTACCCTGCCGGGGCGGATAGAGGACGAGCGTCCTTGTGCTTGCGGCAACGTCAATTTACTGGCGGCTCGGGCGGACGCCTTGTTACCTTTGACGGTGCCTGGGTTTGCAAAAGGCATCGGCGGGGATGTTCGGACCGGAGGTCCGGTGCGCACATCGGGGACGAGTAAGGATGAGCAACGGCAACGAAACTTTTGATTTCATCGTATCCGGCGCGGGATCGGCCGGGGCTGTGGTTGCGGCCCGATTGTCGGAAAGCGGACGGTATCGCGTGCTGCTGCTTGAAGCGGGGCCTCCCGATACGAGCCCCTGGATACACATCCCGCTGGGGTTCGCGAGAACCTACGTGGATGCACGAGTGAACTGGAAGTTCGAGAGTGCGCCGCAACCCCAGTTCAACAACCGCCGCATCTACGTGCCGCGTGGCAAGACGCTCGGCGGCACGTCCTCCATCAACGGCATGGTCTACATGCGCGGCCACCCGCAGGATTACAACGAGTGGCGCCAACGGGGCTGCGTTGGCTGGGACTGGGACAGCGTACTTTTCTTTTTCAAGAAGGCCGAGAACCAACAGCGTGGTGCGAGCTCCCTGCACGGCGTGGGTGGCCCGCTGCACGTGTCGGATCCACGATCGAGATCGCGTTTGGCAGACGCGATGATCGCAGCAGCTCAGAGCCTTGGCATTCCACGGACTGATGATTTCAACGGGCCGCAACAGGACGGGGTCGGCTACTACCAGACAACGACCGCCAAAAGCCGGCGGTGGAGCACCGCCAAAGCCTATTTGGAACCCGCGCGTTCGCGCGCGAATCTCATTGTTCGGCCGCGCTGCCAATCCACCCGCGTCTTGATCGAGGAAAATCGCGCCGTCGGCGTCGAGTATCATTCGCCCGACGGCCGGCGCGTGGCGCACGCCAGGGTCGACGTGATCGTTAGCGGCGGAGCCTACGGCTCGCCGCACCTGCTCCAGCTCTCGGGGCTCGGGCCAGCCGCGCATCTGCGGAACATGGGGATCAAAGTTGTGCGCGACTTGCCGGCTGTCGGTTCCAATCTCCACGATCATTTCAGCACCTATCTCATGTGGCGCTGCTCGCAGCCAATTACGATGAACGATCTGGAGAACAGTTGGGTGCGCAAAATCTTGGCCGCTATTCGCTATGGGGCGATGCGTAGCGGACCCATGGCGATCAATGGCATTCAGAGCGGCGTCTTTGCCCGCTCGGATCCGAGATTGGAGCGGCCGGACATCCAGATCAATTTGCTGGAGTGGAGCACCCTTGAACGATCGAAGGACCGCGTCCGCCCACACCCGTTCCCCGGCTTCACGCTTGGACCCGTCCACCTCGCACCGGATGGTCGCGGCACGGTACGCCTGGCCAGTCCCGATCCGCTTGCGCCGCCCGAAATCACCTTTGGCTTCCTGGGCTCCGACTACGACATGCGGGCGATGCTCGCGGCCATCAAACTGGCGCGCAAAATTGCGCTGCAACCCGCGATGCGGCCGTTTGCCGTCGAGGAGCTTGTGCCGGGTCCGCGCGTCGAAACTGAGGGCGAGCTGGAAAATTTTGTGCGACAGACCGGCGTCACCAATCATCATCCCTCGAGCAGTTGTGCCATGGGGACGGGCAGCAACTCGGTGGTCGATGCTCGCCTTAGGGTGCACGGCATCAGCGGGCTGCGCGTGGCCGACGCTTCCATCATGCCGTCGGTCGTCGCGGGCAATACCAATGCGCCGTCAATCATGATTGGCGAGAAAGCGGCGGCCATGATCCTGGAGGATGTGAAGCGGCCCTTGGCGGCGTGAGGCTTAGTGCCTTGGCTCCCGGATTGAGAGACCCTTTGTTTGCTTTCCATAGCAGCCACGCCGCGGCCGGCGAGCAAGCGCATTAGGCAGGCAAGCCTTGGCCCGAGAAAGACTTGGCGTTTGCCAAAGGCAGCGACTGGCGCCGACGCCGTCGGCTGGTGGCGCGTTCGCCTCCCGTTGCGATTAATCTCCGACCGCCCCGACACCGGCTCAGATCAGTGGCGCCGAACGCCAACAAAGGACGGGCCGTGAGCAGCCACAAAACCAAACCACTGCTGCTCGGCGCCGCCCAATTGATGAGCTCGGCCATCATTTGCCCGCGAGTTTCTGCGACGGCAGGGCATCAATCAATAAACCGTCCGTCACCAACGCGTTCTCAAAGGCCACGGTTGCAAACGCGGTACCCAGCT
>DASTMQ010000572.1:0-14641 GCA_035714005.1 Hyphomicrobiaceae bacterium | reverse complement strand
CACCTTGCCTGCTCGCGCGCGGCAATGTTAAAGTCCGATCAACAACGACGGTATCGATTATGACGAGCTCAGCTGTGCCATCGGGGGAGCCGATCAAGGTGTACTGGCAGCCTGGTTGAACCAGCTGCTTGCGCACTAAGGAGTTCCTTGGCAAACACCAAATACCATTCCTCTCGCGCAACGTCCTGACGGATGAAGGTGCGCTCGAAGAATTGCTGGCTCTTGGAACGCGACAGTTACCGGTCATCTCTCGCGGCAAGGACTGGGTGAACGGTCAATCGCTCAAGGAAATTGCCCGACTGATCGGCATCGACTTGGGCGTCATTCGTCACTTGCCACCCGGCGAACTGGTGCGGCGCGTTGATGTCGTTGTGGACGGGGCATTGCGTTTTTTCGCCCAGATTCCCGCAGACCACCTTGGCGATCAGCTTCCGGGTCGACCGCGGTCCTACGCCCAGCTTGCCTGGCATCTTTTCAACGTTGTCGATGCCTTCCTCGAGCATGAACAGGGCATTCCGCTGCAAGCGGCGGCCTACAATAGGGTGCCCGCAGCTGGTATGACCGGCGAGCAAATTCTGGCGTACGGCGGCGATGTTCGCCGACGTTTTGCCGCGTGGTGGCAATCCGCAGGGACCAGGACGGATTGGAACAGCGGTGCCAGCGTCTACTACGGCGACGTCAGCCGGCACGAATTTCTGGAGCGCACCACCTGGCACGCGGGCCAGCACGCACGTCAACTGATGTGGATCCTTGAGGATAAGCTTCAGATCTTGCCCGATCGGCCCATTGATCCCGCCACCTGGACGGGGCTGCCAATGCCCGACAAGGTCTGGGACGGCTGACGCGTTGCTGCGCATTGCTGCCAGGGCAGGCTTCAAAACTAAGGCTACCCCAAGCGTGGCGGCGCACGCTCGCCCACGACCTTGACGCCGTCGGCTTGACCTCCGGGAACAGAGTGCCTCGCCCCGTTGGGGCGCCACCGAGGCGTTAACCGGATGTCCTAGGATGCACGGTAGTGCCCCATCGCTGTCAGGGTTTGTCCGGGTGGGAAGACATGCGGGGCAGTATGTAGTCTGACAGTCGGTAGACCCCGCGATGGGCAATCGGCTATGACCCACTCTCTTCTTGCAGACGACTACAAGATTGCGCACTCCCGCCTCAGGGAAAGCCTTGACTGGCAGGTGGACGCCGACAAAGGTGGTCAGCAAGCGTCCTGCCGAGATGCAGAGGCAAGTCCCGTCACGGCGGTGATCCTGGCGATGCCGACCGCGCCCGCGCGCTCTCGATTTCGATCGCGGTGCAATAGGCTCGTGCAGTGGTTGCAAGGCTGCGCCGACAACTATGCGGCGGCAGCGGCCTACGAAGACCTATCCCGTCTTTCGGATGTCGAGCTCCGGCATCGAAGCTTGAGCCGAGATGTCCTCGCCCGCGACCTCAGTAAGTGGTGAGCCCTGCCCTTCGCCTGGCGTCGCCGCGCTTCAATCATCGAGGTCCCAATGCACGCTTTCTTTGATGTGGCGCGCTCAAGCACCGCGCGCCGTCAGCTAAGATTCGGACGCTTACGCACAACTATCGACGAGCTTCGGCGGGCAGCCGTGGCCTCGGAACGCTACGCGATGCTACGATCCCTCGGCTTGAACCGCACCAGCGTCTGCTTGCGCGTTTTCGAGGAATTCTATGCGATGACAAATGTCTACGAGCGCCGAGGCTAGTCGGAACCGGGGGCTCCTCCTCATGCGCAACCGCGGTAGCCGTGATCGTTCCAGCCCTTTGGTCTTCTGCCTGCTGATCGCCGCAAGCGTGACCACCGTTCTGCTAAGCTTGCTGCCGCTCCGCGCCGCGGCCCACGATCACCAAAGCTACCATGCCGAGTTCTACTCCAAATGGGTGACGCGGGAAGGTATCTCCTGCTGCAATGCCAAAGACTGCCAACCGATCGATGATCGCAACGTGCGAGTCCGGAGCCAAGGCGTTGAGGTATATGTGGAGGGCGAGTGGGTTCCGGTCTCACCCGAGAAGATCCGGCCCTACCACGCACCCGACATGAACAACCATGTCTGTCATCTCGGCAGAATCATCTTTTGTTTTGTCTTTGGCGGGGGCACTTAGTGCGCCGCAAGCAGCCGGTGCTGGCCGCGTTGGGTTGGCGTCACCCACATCACGGGCCTGCAACGGCTAGTTTTCCTGTTGGTGGGCATTGTACATATCGATCGACGCAAGATGCCTGGCCTCGTCCAAGCTATCGGTGTGACCGAGATAGACCCACCGTGCTTCCTGCTCGCTCCATCGGTAGGCCTGGCGATTGGACGGGTACCACCGGACCTCTCGCGTCAAATTCAGACCGGCGCGGCTCCTATGCGTGACAGATGTGCTCTTGTATCCGGAACTCATCTAGACCTCCTCGATTCGGAGGGTCCCGCATCGGTGCCATAGCCCGCAGCGGCGCGAAGGTCTCTGGCGGCTCGGATGTTTTCCCCAGGCCGACACGGCGCCCCAGGGCCTACAATGCGATGTGCCAGTCATCCCGCGCGCAGCGCATGCGGAGGCAATGGGCAGGCTTTTCAGCGGCTTATGGCAACGAGGTATTCTGCCTTGTGGCGACTTGGGCACAGCAACGGGATGGCGAAAGCGAGCGTCGGCTGTGCTAGCGTTCTCGACCGGCTGCAATGACGGTAGGGCCCGGCAGCATGGCAAAGAAAGTTCTCAACGTCGGTGGCAACAGCAAGGCCATCGCCATCCCTAAGCATTTCGAGGGTTGGACGCACGATCTGCTCGACATCGATCCGCGCGGCAAGCCCGACATCCTGTGTGATGCGCGCAAGCTTACGACACTCGCACCCAACCTCTACGATGCGGTCTATTGCTCGCACAATCTGGAGCACTATTTCGCGCACGAAGTCGCGAAGGTACTGCGCGGATTTCATCACGTTCTCAAGCCCGACGGCTTCGCCGAAATTCGCGTGCCCGACATTGCCCAGCTCATGCGCACGGTGGCGGAAAAAGACCTTGATCTGTTAGATGTGATCTACCAATCACCCGCTGGCCCGGTCCGCGTGCGAGACGTCCTTTATGGCTTCGGTCCAGAAATCGAGCGCTCCGGCCAAGATTTTTACGCTCACAAAACGGGTTTCAGCCCGAAGTCCCTGGCGCTAGCTGTCCGCGAAAGTGCCTTCGCACACCAGGTCGTCTTGCTTGGTAATCTTGAGATCCGCTGCTACGCCTTCAAGCAAAAGCCGGAAATCGAACAGCTAGAGGCCCTTGGCTTGCACTCGCTCGCGCGCCAGCGTTGATGGTGCGGGGAACCTGCCGCCGGCAGCCAGTAACCCTCGCGGGTCTGACACCTTTGGGCCCCGGCCAAGCGCGGTGCCCGACGCTGCTGGGTCTCACGGGAGCCGCTTGCGGAGGGCGTCCATATAGGCGCGGATGCGGGCGCCATTGACGCCGTAGTCACTCGTCCCCTGCCGACTGGTGGAACGCATATCGATACGGCTGCCCACTTTCTCCGCGACCACCCTGATGACGACGTCATCGGTGAACCCGAACCAGCGGCTCCGTTCACTGGCCTCAATGCGGCCTGCATCGGAATCAGAGACAACCAACGTCCAACCCGGCATCGATTTTGCGACCTGCAGGGCCTCGCGGAAAGCCGTCTGCGCCCCCGCCGAGCTAAAGAGCGGCACCAGGCCGGGGTAAGCGGCCTTTTGCAGCTGCCCGAGTTGCGGGCGCCGATCGTCGACACTCGAGGCATGCTCGCTGGCGCGTGCCGCGAGAACTGCGCTGAATTTCGGCGGATTGTCGGTGTCCGTTGTTATGTCGTGAATGGCCGGAAGGAGACTTCGACGGAGAGCGTACTGCCCCGGCACGTAGGCGAGCCCGGCACCCAGCACAAGAGCAACAACGAGCATCATAAGGCTGTGCCGCGGCAGCCGCGACCGGGCCAGGGCAAGCGTTAACACGGAGAGGCCGACCGCGCCCGCGGCGACAAGACCGGAAACGGGCATCAAGCGGTAGAGGCCAAAGCCATAGTGCCACCACTCGAACCGGACACCGAGGGGCGCAATGGCAAGCAGACCCAACGCGGCGCCCGATAGCGACAACGCGGCAATAGGAGCGACGGTCGACAAAGCCATGAAGAACCCCGAAACCGATACCGCGCTAAAGGTGGGTTTGGCTTTCCGGCACTTCAATATCCATCAACAAAGTCAAAGCGCTGAGCGCCGATCCTGCCAGTGCCCGGCCGTTTTCTGACGGCCAGCAATCGATCGGCCTCGGCCGCAACACGAACAGAAATACGAGCTCACACCTTCGTGACAGGGTCGTCGTTGCCGCCTGAAGCTTCGAAGGCGCCGGCAGGAGCGCATGCGCGCGGGTCGCGAGCGAGCAGCCGTAGCAATTTCTTTTTGAGCACCACACGGCTGCTCGTCACAACCTCGGCTCCCCGTGACGCGCGGCTGGTTGCGGTGGCGCGGCTTTAGCGTTGCGCGACCAGCGAGGTGCGCGGGTCGCAAGTCCGGCGGGCGCTGCCGGGCATTAGACTAGTGAGCGCGAGGAGCCAACGGAGAAAGATCGCCGGCACGGGCCCGCTCGGAACGTGCCGGCGTCGCGGCTGGCGCCAATGGCATTTTGGCGGCCTGCGCGAGCCATCGCGGCTATCCGAGCCATCATCATGGGCGAATCGTGGGGGGCTTCGACTTGCGATCAGAGCGCACACTTGCGCCGTCGGGCAGCGCAAGTGTGCCATGTGTTAAGCGAGGAAGGTCCCGCTCAGGCGGTCTGTCTCACGGGTACGCCCCGGCCGTTGGGCGCCGGGTGCAATGCCAGGCCCATCTATTATTGACTGCCTTGGCCACTCCCCTGCCCGCCGCGATCCAGCGCATCCATTGAGTTCCACCAGCCCTCGGTCCCTACAGGAAAGGCGCTCGGATCAATCTCGATCTGATCGCGGTACCCAAAACCGCCATAGCCAATCGGTGGACCAACACCATAGAAGGCCGGCGCTTGATAACCATAGCCCACCGCGCGCGCGCGATAGCGGGAGGCGCGTGGGCTCTGATAGCCATAGACCCGCGCGTTATTGAGGGACCTGCATCGCCGCATCCCATTTTCCCGCCAGCACACGCGGCTCGCGATTTGCTCAATTGGGGAACCAGTCATGCCGGCCGCAGCAAGCTCTCTGGCGCTGCCCCCCACCGGTCCGGCTTGCGCCGTCGCAGCCATGGCTGTCAAGGCGAAGACAGCGGCCGAACCCGGCAACCAAGGTTTTCGTGCCATGATGAACTCCTGTGCTGTGGGAAATCGTTTGGTTTGGGAGGAGCACGCTTCGTGCACATAACTAGGCCCATCTCCCGCGCAGGCGTCGATCCAGCACTACCCGCAGATCCGCGCGAAATAAGTACTGAATTATTCAGCGGCGTGGCTGGGTTTCGCAATGGACTTGGCGCACCGGCGAACCCGATGCCAGCGTCAGCTCAAATCCTCCAGCCGATCGGCGCCAATGGCCTCACGAACACGTGACGCGCCGTGCTATTTGGTGAAGAAGGGCGCCGCGCCAACTTTTTTCGCTCAGGCCTGATCGTCGGGCCAGGCCAATCGTACGGGCACCAAACATCTCGAGCGACCAGCGCTTTGCCGACTGTCGCGGCAGCGGCGCGCTAGGTGCCGAGCCGCGTGAAGCCATCGGCGCTCCATCGCTCGCTGCCGACACCGTGATGGACGATGAAGAGACCATCGGGATCGTATTTGTCCTTCACGGCAAGCAAACGGGGATAGTTAGATCCCCAAAACGCCTGTTGCCAAGCCGTCTCGAAAAAATCGCTTTCTGCCAGGTAGGAGCCGCGCTGAGACAGCAAGCGCTCAATCTCGCCAACCGCGCTGCGGACGGCGCCAATCTGACGGTGAGCGTTCGCCAAATTTGGTTCGTGACCGCGAATGCCCGGATAGGCCGGCGCGCCCTGCGCCGCACTGATCAACAAGGCAAAGGCCTCGAGCATTACCGGATTGGTGGCCGTTTCCTTCGCCGCGGCGATGGCCTCGGCTCCAGCCCCGGCCAACCCCTTATTGACATGCAATGTCACCGACCAATGCCGTGACGCCGCAAACAGCGCATCGGCGAAGCCGTCCTGCTGCTCCCGCCTTAGCAGCGATGCCGGCAACCAGAGCGACTGGTAGGCATGCAACACTTGTCCGGCTTCCCCAACATTTGCCGCATAGTAAATGTTGGCGGGCGATGCGCCCTGTCGCGGATCGGTCACGACCACGCCGGGCAGGTTGCCGAGAACCGCGGGATTCCAAAAATCTCCGGCCGGCACCGACACCATCAACGGACCTGACAGCAGCGTATAATCGCCGGTTGCTCCCGCGATCCAGTCGAGAAACGGACGCCAGATCGTCTCCGCCTGTTGTTGGCTCAGTCCCTGATGCACCATGGCAACGACGAGGACGTTATCCGGGCGGAAGCCGATCTGCTCACCCCAATGCGGATTGAACAATGCCTCCGCATAAAAACCGACAATGCGGCCGATCAGCCGTCGAAACGCCGCGTCCGAAGTTGCCTTGATGCTCAGAACTGTAGCGCCAAAAAAATGCGGCAGGGCATGGGTGCGAAGCGTCAGCCGAGTGACGACGCCGAGGCTACCACCGCCACCACCCTTAAGCGCCCAGAACAGATCTGGATTGCTGCAGGCGTTGACAGTCCTGAGCCCGCCATCGGCGGTGACGACCTCGGCCTCCAGCAAGCTTGCCGCCGCCGTTCCGTAAGCCTTGGAGAAGCTGCCAAAACCGCCGCTCTGCACCAGACCGGCAACACCTACGGTCAAACACCCCCCACCCTGGACGTAGCGCCCGGCCCGCGTCGTAACGGCCTGGTACACCTGGCCCCAAATGGCGCCGGGCTCAATGCTTACCGCCGGTTGAGGATCGTTGTGCCCAGCGCAGCCGGCGCCGACAAAGGCATCGTGCGGGGTGATGGCGTTCATCCCGCGCGTCCAAATCAACAGCGAGTCGGGCGCATTGGAGGTGCCCTGGTAGCTGTGCCCACCGCCTTTGACAAGCAGGCGCAGCCGGTGCGTGCGCGCGAAATTGACGGTGGCCACCACGTCGGCGGCGGATCGCGCCGCGACCGCAAAGACGCTGGGACTCGACGTCCACGCATCAACCCAGCCCATGGACTGCGTCAGGGCCACGTCGTCGCCGAGAAAATAGGGATTTTTCAGGGATTTGAAGAGCTGTTCACACTCCGCGCTCGCGCCGTCGCGCAAACAGGTCGCAAGCGGAGATTGAACCTTGATGAGACGCCCTCCGACCGCGCGGTTCAACGCCTCCCAACTCTCTTCGGCTGGCCAGCCCGGATCGCCTGGCCGCGAACGCGTTTGCAAGCGCGCCCCCTGGGCAGTTCCATCGCTGGTTGGCAGCCCGATCAGCTTTGCCAACGCTGAGATTGCCAGCATTCTCCCTAGCAGGCGTCTCCGATGCATTGCGAGGCTCAAGATCAGGACCAACCACTCTCATGCTGTTGCACCAGGTCGGCGTAACTTGCAACCTGGCGTGCGCTGAGAAAAGAGCGGCTGGCGGCGGCTGACCGGCGAAAAAAAAAGCAGAGGCGGCGCAAGGCGCCTCTGCCAGTTGCATGGCACAATGCCAATCAGCGATTGATGTCGACGTCCTTGGTTTCGGGCAGGAACAGCAGCCCAACAACAAAGCTCATGGCGGCGACAACCACCGGATACCACAGGCCCGAGTAAATATCGCCGGTGGCGGCGACAATGGCAAAGACGGTCGCGGGCAAGAAGCCCCCGAACCAGCCGTTACCGATGTGGTAGGGCAGCGACAACCCACTATAGCGTATGCGGGTCGGAAACAGCTCGACCAGCCAGGCCGCGATTGGGCCGTACACCATGGTGACGAAGATGACGAGCACCGTCAGCAACAGCACCGCCACGAGGTGATTGATTTGGCCCGGATCGGCCTTGACTGGATAACCATGACGCGCAATCGCCGCCGTCAATGCTTGCACAAAGTCCGCTCGACTGGTGGGAATGGCCTCCTCACCCACCTTGACCACCGCAGCCGTGCCTTTCGGCGCCTCCTCGTTCTTGTAGTTCACGGACGCGGCTACCAGCGCCGCCTTGGCGGTGTCGCAGGAGGTGGTGAACTTTTCCGTTCCCGTCATCTTGAACTGGAAAGAGCACTCCGAAGGGTCGGCAACGACCGTCACCGGCGCGGTTGCGAGCGCGCTTTCCAGCGCCGGATTGGCGTAGTGGGTGATCGCCTTGAAGATGTTGACGGGCGATGCCGGCGCGTAGGTCACCACGGCCAGCGCGAAGCCGAGCAACATGATTGGCTTGCGCCCCACTTTGTCTGACAGCCAACCAAAGATGACAAAGAACGGCGTGCCGAGGGCGAGCGCGATGGCGACCATGATTTGCGCCGTCGTCGCATCGACTTTGAGCGTCTGGGTCAGGAAGAAAAGGGCATAGAATTGGCCGCCGTACCAGACTACGGCTTCGCCGGCCGTCGCGCCGAGCAGCGCCAGCAGGGCAATCTTTGCGTTCGACCATTGACCAAACGCCTCTTTCAACGGCCGCTTGGAGGTCCGACCCTCCTCCTTCATGCGCTGGAAGATCGGCGATTCATTGAGTTTCAGCCGGATCCAGATCGATATCACCAGCAGCACGATCGAGAGTAGGAAAGGAACTCGCCAGCCCCAGTCGGCAAATGCCGCCTCTCCCATCACATTGCGGATGGCGAGGATTAGCAACAGCGCCATAAACAGGCCCAGCGTTGCCGTCGTTTGGATCCAGGAGGTGTAGTAGCCTCGCTTGCCGGCCGGGGCATGCTCGGCAACGTAAATGGCCGCGCCACCATATTCACCGCCCAACGCCAGACCCTGTACCAGCCGCAGGGCGATCAACACGATCGGCGCCATGATCCCCCATTGCGCGTAGGAAGGCAGCACGCCGATAAAAAAGGTGCCCAAGCCCATTAGCGTCATGGTGACAAGGAACGTGTACTTGCGCCCGACGATGTCGCCGATGCGACCGAAGATCAGGGCGCCCAAGGGGCGGACCGCAAATCCGGCGGCGAAGGCGAGCAGCGTGAAAATGAAGCCGACGTTGGCCGGCACATTGGAAAAGAAGTACTTGGCCAGAAAAACACCGAGGGTGCCGTAGATATAAAAATCGTACCACTCGAAGACGGTGCCGAGCGAAGAGGCGAAGATCACCAGCCTTTCGTCGGCGGTCATCCCCCCGCCGCGCCGATCGGCATAGATGGCGTCGTGAGTCGTTGCCATGAGCGTTGTGTCTCCCAAAGTCCCACGCGAGCCCGAATGAACCCCGCGTCGCCACCAATTGACACACGCGCAGCTGCTTTGGCCTTCCACCCTAAGTCTATTAGACTTTGATCGAGATCTTGGGGGTATAAGAGCTTGACGATAAAGCCTAAAAGCCGACCTGACGCGGGCCAATACGCCCGCGCGCCAAGGTTAGCATTTGGGCTAAGGCGCAGCCGCGCGGGCGGCCGGGCTATGCGGCTGCGCTGAGCGAGGCCTCACCCACCCCGTCGAGCACGAAATCAAGCCGCTCGCCCGGCTCAATATCCACCGTCGTCACCACGCTGCCGCTGATAACCAGCATGCCGCGTTCGATCGGTCGGCCGCGCTCAATGGCCAAATTGGCAAGCCACGCCAGCGCTCCCAGCGGATCATCGGTCTGGCCGGAGGCCTCCAGCTTGCCATTGCGCAACAGGCGTCCGGCGATCCCGTCGAGCTCGAGGGAGGTCGGCAGCGGCTTGGGCGCCGCGACGACGATGCCGCCATTCCAGGCATTATCGGCAATCAGCGACAGCGCGTTGCAGGTTTTGTAGTTGGCGTGGCGATCCTCGATCAGCTCGAAGGCGGCCATGATCTCAGACACCGCGGGGCGCACGCTGTCGCGCGTGTAGGGCCGCGCCGCAGGCGAAAGCGCGCGGCCGAGCTTCACGGCCAACTCGCATTCGATGCGCACATTGACATAGTCCGCCTTGCGAATGCTTGCCGGCGAGCGGTGTACGCGGGAGGAAAAAATCATGCCGCCGCAAGGATGATCGATCCCCATCAGCTGCTGCATCACCTTGGTGGTTGTGGCGATTTTCAGCCCCGCCACGGGACCCAGCCGCTCGGCCCAGCGCACGCAGAGCGCCTCCTGCACGTCGTAGGCTTCGGCCACGGTCTGAGGAGCTATCGCCGCCGGGAGATTTTGATAGCTGGCGCGGCTGCGGTGGGCGTCGTCGAGAAAACGCACGGCCTCGGCTGGGGCGAACATTGATCCATCCTCGCTAGGGTGGCGGCCCACCGCGGCCGGGCGACCGAACGGCTTCAGTACCGCCATTTCCTCGTTATAATGGCCGCCAGATTGCCGCCGGAAGCTGGCGCCGTCCAGTTCGGGAGGAAAGATGTTTGAAACCACCATCGCCGGCAGCCTTCCAAAACCCGGTTGGCTGGCCGAAACCAACAAACTGTGGGCGCCCTGGCGGCTCGAGGGGGAGGCGCTAGAAGACGCGAAACGGGACGCGACCTTGCTTGCCATCAAGGCGCAGGAGGACGCCGGCATCGACATTGTCAGCGACGGCGAACAGGCGCGTCAGCACTTCGTGCACGGCTTTCTTGAGCGCGTCGAGGGCATCGATTCGGCCCACAGGGTCGAGATGGGCATCCGCGCCGATCGTTATAAGGCGATGGTGCCGCAGGTGGTGGCACCGCTGCGGCTCAAGGGACGCGTGCACGCCATGGAAGCGCAACTGGCGCGTGCCCACACGCGACGCAAACTCAAGTTCACTCTGCCCGGGCCAATGACGATCGCCGACACCATCGCCGATCGCTACTACGGCGACAAGGCGAGGATGGCTTTTGCCGTCGCGGAGCTTTTGAATGAGGAGGCGCGTGCCCTCGAGCAGGACGGCGTCGACGTCATCCAATTCGATGAGCCAGCCTTCAACGTGTTCATGGACGAGGTCAACGGTTGGGGCATCGCGGCGCTCGAGCGGGCGGCAGCCGGCCTCGCCTGCACCACCGCGGTGCACATTTGCTATGGCTACGGCATCAAGGCCAACATCGACTGGAAGGCGACGCTGGGAGCGGAGTGGCGTCAGTACGAGGCCATCTTCCCGGCGCTGGCCAGAAGTCGAATTCAACAGGTGTCGGTCGAATGCCGCAACTCAAAGGTGCCGGTGAGCCTGCTCGGCCTCCTGAGCGGCAAGGATATTCTGGTGGGCGCCATCGATGTCGCCAGCGACACCGTGGAGACCGCCGAAGAGGTCGCCGCCGTCGCCGAAGAGGTCGCCAAGCACGTCCCCAAGGAGCGCATCCAGCTGTGCACCAACTGCGGCATGGCCCCAATGCGCCGCGAGCTCTCTTATGCCAAGTTGCAGGCCCTGGTGAAAGGAGCCGACCTCGCCCGCAAGCGTTACGCCTGAACCAGGTCCGAGTGAGCCTACTGCTCGGCCAATAGGCCGCGCAGGTCGAGCCGGGCCCGGATCATGCTGAGCTCACCGGTCGGCGTCACCGGCCACTGCTCGCGCGGCTTGTCCCAATAAAGCTCTACTCCGTTCTGATCATAGTCGCGCAGATACAGGGCCTCGCTGACGCCGTGGTCGCTGGCGCCGTCAAGCTCGATGTCCGCTGCCATCAGGCGGCGTAGCGCATCGGCCAGGTCCCGGCGCGTCGGGTAGAGAATGGCCAGGTGATAGAGGCCGGTAGTGCCGGGGGCCGGCGCCGACCCACCGAGGCTCTCCCAGGTATTGAGCGCAATATGGTGATGATAACCGCCGGCAGAGACGAAGGCTGCGCCCTCGCGCCGCTGTGTCAGCTCGAACCCGAGCACGCCACAATAAAATGACAGTGCCCGCTCGAGATCGGCCACCTTGAGGTGGACATGGCCGATGCGGGTGCCGCCAGCGATGGCCCGTAGCGGCCGGTGATCGGCCAGTGGACGCAATCGCGATAATGTCTCGCTCATGAGCTTGCTCCCATAAAAGGCGCCGCACCGCTACCCGGCAGCGGGCACCGCGGCCTCACCGGTCGATACCGTCACGCTCGTGGCGATGCCCGCCAGAAAACCCGCAAGGTCAGGCGTCATGTAGTGGATGTATTCGGGCGGCTCAAGCCAGCCGCGAATTTTCTGCTGGACCGGATGGTCGTGGTCGCTCGCGGCGTGCACCAGCACCGTGGTCATGCCCAAGGCGTGGGGTGCCTCCAGGTTGCTCGGTATGTCCTCGAACATCGCCGCTAGCGGTGCCCTGACGTCGTGCACCTTGAGAAAATGCTGATAGCAGGCCGGCGTCGGCTTGGGCACGTAATCGGCATCGCAAATGTCAAAGATGCCGTCGAACAGCTGCAGGATGCCGAGTTTGCCCGCGACGCGCTCGGCATGCTGGCGCGACCCGTTGGTGAAGATTAGCTTGCGTCCCGGCAGACACTCAATTCGCGCCGCCAATTCCGGATGCGCGGCAAGCCCGGAAAGGTCAAGATCGTGCACGTAGTCGAGGAACGGCTTGGGATCCATGCGATGCACCTGCATCAAACCACTCAAGGTGGTGCCGAACTGACGATAATAAGTCTTTTGCAGGTGCCGCGCGTACTCGAGGGGAACGCCGAGAAAGCGGGCAATGAATTCGCCCATGCGCCGGTCGACTTGACCAAACAGGTTGCACTCGATCGGATAGAGCGTGTTATCGAGATCGAAGATCCACACCTGGGTGCGCTCGAAGTTGCGCGGCGCTGAGGCTGACGGAACCATTTCAAGCCGCCTTTTTCGGCTTGCGGCTCACCAGCGTGCCGACGCCATGCTGGGTGAAAAGCTCAAGCAGCACGCAATGCGGCACGCGTCCATCCAAAACCACGACGGCCTCGACCCCGGCCTCCACCACCTCGATGCAGCCCTCGATTTTCGGGATCATGCCGCCGCTAATGGTGCCTTCGCGAATAAGGGCGCGGGCCTCCTCGATCGAAAGCTCGGTGATGAGCCGGTTGTCCTTGTCCAGCACGCCTGCCACGTCCGTCAGCAACAGCAGACGCTTGGCCTTCATGCGCGCCGCGAGCGCGCTTGCGAAAGTGTCGGCGTTGATATTGAGCGTCTCGGCCTCGCTGCTGATCGCAACGGGAGCGATGACGGGAATGAGGTCGGAGGCCGATATTACCTCGACAATGTGCGGATTGACTTCCGCCGGATCGCCAACGTAGCCGATATCGACGGCGCGCATCAGGTTCGACTGCGGATCCGGCATCTGCGTGATCTTCCGGGCGATCATCAAGTTCGCATCCTTGCCGGAGATCCCGACCGCCTTGCCCCCCTGCCGATTGATGGCGGTGACAATGTCCTTGTTGATGAGACCGGCCAGCACCATCTCAACGACTTCGACCGTCGGTTTGTCGGTGACGCGCAAGCCCTGCACAAACTCCGATTTCAGCTGCAGCCGTTTCAGCATGCCGGCGATTTGCGGGCCGCCGCCGTGCACGACAATGGGTTTAACGCCAGCCTGCTTGAGCAAGACAATGTCCTGCGCGAACGCCGCCGCCAGCGCCGCATCACCCATTGCATGGCCGCCATACTTGACGACCACCGTCTGGCGGTCATAGCGCTGCATGTGTGGCAGGGCTTCCGCCAGGATGCGCGCCTGGGTGTGCGCCGACGGCAGCGCGGCGCTGTCTTGCGTGTCTGGCTGGAACTTCGCCATCTGCGGGCAGCCTCGAATGATGCCGACTTGCCTAAGCACTTATATCGGTCGCGGCGACGGCTCAATGGAATTTGCGCACAAGCGCCTGCCGGGACTGCACAAAGCTGACCGTGTTTGATAAAACCGCTAGGCTCGTTTGACTGTTTTCCGCCGGCCGCATGCTTTCGCCGGCAGCGAGCGAACCACTGCCGGCGTCTCATCGGGGGACCTGCGCTCTGTTGGGGAGTGGCTGATGCCGCAAGTCTTTGCGGACGAGTTCAAATCCTTTCCCATCTCGGCGCAACTTGGCGAGAGCCTGGAGCGCGCATACCGGTTCGCTCGCGAGCAGTCGCATCGGCTTGTGACGCTCGAGCACCTGCTGCTTGCGCTCACCGAGGATGCCGAGGCCGCCAGCATGCTGGAGCAGGCCAGCGTCGACCTCGGGCGTCTTAGTGCCGATGTTTCGGGTTATCTCGGCGGGCTGTTGGAGGACATGCGGGCACAGTCCGCAACGGAGCTGCGCCCCGATGCCGATCTCATGCGTGTCCTCAAGGCTGCAACGACCGCCGCCCAGCAGTCGCGACGGCGTCAGATCGACGGCGCCATCGTGCTGGCCGCCATCGTCGGTGACGGCAAGAGCGCCGCGGCCGGCCTGCTCAAAGCCTTGGGAATGACCTTCGAAAGCGCAATTCGCGCCCTGCAGCGGGCCAATACGCAGCTGCGCGGCAAGCCCGCGCCACAGGGTGCCCAGGGTGCCGGACCGGCCTGGGGACCGGGCGCTGGCAAATCCGCCATGCCGGCGAGCGCGGAGCAGCGCCCGGCGCCGGAAATCGCGGCGCCGGCAACTGCGGAGGTTTCGCTTGCGACCTCGGCCGAGGAATTTCTAGCCGCGGCCCGCGCCCGCATTCAGCAGCGCGCCGCCGCCGCGCGCGCCGGCGAGAAACCGGCCGTGGCC
>DASTMQ010000571.1:0-13639 GCA_035714005.1 Hyphomicrobiaceae bacterium | reverse complement strand
GATTCTCGGCGGAAAATACCCGCGGCCCGGCGTTTGACACGTCCCCTTGCATCCACCATGTTCTCGCCGCCCGTCGGGGCAAGGTACCAACAGCGCAGGATCGAGCGGCCGCCCAGAGGGCCTGGGCCGGCGCTGCCGCAGAGACCTTTCATGAACGTTGTCATTGTCGAATCGGTCGCCAAGGCCAAGGCGATCAATAAGTATCTCGGCTCCAGCTACAAGGTGCTCGCGTCCTACGGGCACGTGCGCGACCTGCCGTCCAAGGACGGCTCGGTGGAGCCCGACAAGGACTTTGCCATGCACTGGGACGTGGATGGCAGATCCAGCAAGGTGATGCGCGAGATCGCCGATGCCGTCAAAACCGCCGACAAGCTGATCCTGGCCACCGACCCCGACCGCGAAGGGGAGGCCATTTCCTGGCATATTCTGCGCATCCTGGAGGACAAGAAGGCCCTGAAAAAGGGCGTTCCCGTCGAACGCGTCACCTTCAATGCCGTGACCAAGCAGTCCGTGCTCGACGCCTTCAAGGCCCCCCGCGCCATCGATGCCCCCCTGGTTGAGGCCTACCTTGCCCGACGAGCCCTCGACTATCTCGTCGGCTTTACCCTGTCCCCGGTGCTGTGGCGCAAGCTGCCGGGGGCGCGCTCGGCCGGCCGCGTGCAGTCGGTGGCGCTGCGCCTGGTGTGCGACCGCGAGGCCGAAATCGAGGCCTTCAAGAGCGAGGAATATTGGACCATCGAGGCCCTGCTCGCCACCGCCAAGGCCGAAGACGTGCGCGCCCGGCTGACCGCCATCGCCGGCCGCAAGCTCGACCGCCTGGACATCAAGGACGCCGCCAGCGCCAATGCCATCAAGGCCGCCGTCGAGGGCGCGCCGTTCCGCGTCGCCACGGTGGAAAAAAAGGCGGTGCGGCGCAATCCCTATGCGCCCTTTACGACCTCGACCCTGCAGCAGGAAGCCTCCCGCAAGCTCGGCTTCTCGGCGAAGCAGACCATGCAAGTGGCGCAGCGACTGTACGAGGGGATCGAGATCGACGGCGAGACCACCGGCCTCATCACCTACATGCGAACCGACGGTGTCACCATCATTCCGGAGGCCATCTCCGCCATTCGCCGCTTGGTCGAGCAGGACTATTCGGCGCGCTACCTGCCGCCCTTCATCCGCGAATACAAAGCCAAGGCCAAAAACGCTCAGGAGGCGCACGAGGCCATTCGCCCGACCGACGTGCGGCGCCGGCCCGACAGCGTTGCGCGGCATCTGGAGCGCGACCAGGCGCGCCTCTACGAGCTCATCTGGAAGCGGGCGGTGGCCAGCCAAATGGCATCCGCCGAGCTCGAACAAACGACCGCCGAGATCGACGTTACCGGCAAGGACGGCAAGGCCTACGGCTTCCGCGCCACCGGTTCGGTCGTGCTGTTTGAGGGCTTTCTCAAGCTCTACGAGGAAGGCCGCGACGACCGCGCCCGCAACGGCAAGGCCGAGGAAGCCGAGGACGATGATGGCCGCCGCCTGCCGCCGCTGGCCGCGGGCGACAGCTTGCAGCCGCGCGCCATCGAGGCCAAGCAGCACTTTACCGAGCCCCCACCGCGCTTCACGGAAGCAACGCTGGTCAAGCGCATGGAAGAGCTCGGCATCGGTCGGCCTTCCACCTACGCTTCGACGCTCGCCGTGCTGCAGGAGCGCGACTATGTCCGCATCGACAAAAAGCGCCTGATCCCGGAAGACAAGGGCCGGCTCGTCACCGCCTTCCTGGAGGGCTTTTTTAAGCGCTACGTCGAATACGACTTCACCGCCGACCTGGAAGAGAAGCTCGATCTCATTTCCGACGGCAAGCTTGAGTGGAAGGATGTCTTGCGCGCCTTCTGGCGCGAGTTCACCGGTGCGGTCGACGAGATCAAGGACTTGCGCGTCGGCGAGGTGCTGGAGGCCTTGAACGAAATATTGGGCCCGCACATCTTCCCGCCCAAACCCGAGGGCGGCGACCCGCGCCAGTGTCCGAACTGCGGCGCGGGACGGCTCAGCCTCAAGGTCGGCAAGTTCGGCGCCTTCATTGGCTGCTCCAACTATCCCGATTGCCGTTTTACGCGCCAGTTCTCCGATACCCAGAACGGCGCGCCGGAGGCCTCGACCCCCGAGGGCAAACTGCTCGGCCATGATCCCGACACCGGCCTGCCGGTGACGCTGCGCTCAGGCCGCTTCGGCCCCTACGTGCAGCTCGGCGACGCCGACGGTGAGGACAAGCCCAAGCGCGCTTCCGTACCGCGCGGCATCGACGCCGCCAGCCTCGACCTCGATCGCGCCCTCAAGCTTTTGGCGCTGCCGCGCGAAATCGGTCTGCATCCGGAGACCGGCAAGCCGATCACGGCCGGCATTGGCCGCTATGGCCCCTTCATCCTGCACGATGGCACCTACGCCAATCTGCCGACCCTGGAAGATGTATTCTCGATCGGCAGCAACCGCGCCGTCGTTCTGTTGGCGGAAAAAAAGGCCGGCGTCGGCAAGGGACGGTTCCAGCGCGCCGCCCCCACCGTGCTGAAGGAGCTTGGCGAGCATCCAAGCGAGGGCGGCAAGGTGCAGGTTTTGTCCGGCCGCTACGGTCCTTATGTCAAGCACGGCGAGGTCAATGCCACGCTGCCCCGGGCCAAGGACCCTGCCACGCTCAGCCTCAACGAGGCGGTCGAGCTGATCGCCGAGCGCCTCGCCAAAGGGCCGAGCAAGGCCAAGGGCCGCCGCAAAGCCGGCAAGGGCAGCGGCAAGGCTGGCACGGACGCGGCAGCTGCGGCGCCCGCGGCGACCGCCAAGGGCAAGGTCAGTGAAACCGCCAAGCCCGCCAAGGCCAGCACGACCGCGAAGGGCAACACCGCCAAGGCTAAGACCACAAAGGCTGAGACCGCAAAGGGCAAAACCGCGAAGGGCAAGCCCAAGAAAGTGAGCGGCACGCGCGAGGCGGCGGAATAGGCAAGGACCGGCAGACGGTGCCGCGCAAGCGCAAAGAACCCCGGCCTGCGGCGGCCCTGCCAAGCAAAGACGAGATCCTTGAATTTGTGCGCGGCGCCAGCGGCAAGGTTGGCAAGCGCGAAATTGCGCGCGCCTTCCGGGTTAGGGGTGGCGACCGTCAGGCTTTGAAAAAGCTGCTGGCGGAAATGACCGATGCCGGTCTCATCAGCGGCAATCGCAAGACCTTCAAGGAGCGGGGACAATTGCCCCCCGTTGCCGTCCTCGAAATCGTCGCGCGCGATGCCGAGGGCGAACTGATAGCCGAGCCGGCGGTCTGGGACCGAACCGAGGGCGAAAAGCCGCGCGCCCTCCTGCTGCTGCCGACGCGAGCGCGCGGCGCCGCCCCGCCGGCGCTCGGACAGGGCGACCGCATCCTGGCGCGGCTCACGCGGCTTGAGACCGCGGACGTCGCCGGCTATCGCTACGAGGCCGAACTGATCAAGCGCCTGCCCGCGGAAAAGCGGCGGCAACTGGGGATTTTCCGGCAGCATGCCAAGGGTGGCGGCGTCGTCGACCCCATCGACCGCAAGGAGCTCAAGGAATGGCCGATCCAAGCGGGCGATGAGGGAGAGGCTAGGAACGGTGATCTCGTCCGCTTCGACCTGCAACGCGCCGGTCGCTTTGGCGTGCCGCAGGCGCGCGTGCTCGAAAGCTTGGGCAATCCTCAAGCTGAGCGCAAGATCAGCCTCATCGCCGTGCATGCCCACGGCATTCCAGACGAGTTTCCCGCCGGCGTCCTGGCCGACATCGCCAAGCTCGCAGCGCCGACCTTGTCCGGCCGCACCGACCTGCGCGCCCTCAACCTCATCACCATCGATCCCGCCGACGCCCGCGACCACGACGATGCCGTGCATGCGGCCGCCGACACCGACCCCAGCAATCCCGGTGGCTTTGTGCTGCACGTGGCCATCGCCGATGTCGCCCACTACGTGCGCCCGGGCAGCCGGCTCGACCATGAAGCCCGCCTGCGCGGCAACTCGGCCTACTTCCCCGATCGGGTCGTGCCGATGCTGCCGGAGAAGATCTCCAATGATCTGTGCTCGCTGAAGGAGCGCGAGGAACGACCGTGCCTGGCGGTGCGCATCGTCGTCGATGCGCAAGGCAACAAGCGCGGGCACAGCTTCCAACGCGCCATCATGCGCTCGGCCGCCAAGCTCACCTACGAGCAAGCCCAGGCCGCCATCGATGGGCGCGCCAACGAGACGAGCCGACCTCTGCTCGATGGCGTGCTGCGACCATTGTGGGCGGCCTATGCTGCCCTTGCGGTTGCCCGCGACCGCCGCGAACCGCTGCTGCTTGATCTACCCGAACGCAAGGTCGAGCTCGACGGGCAAGGCCGGGTTGCCCGCGTCGTCGTGCCCGAGCGCCTCGAGGCCCACCGGCTGATCGAAGAGTTCATGATCCAGGCCAATGTTGCCGCGGCGGAAACGCTGGCCCTCAAACACGCCCCCGTGCTCTACCGCGTGCACGAGCCGCCCGCGCGGGAAAAGCTCGTGGCGCTGCGCGAGTTTCTGGCGAGCCTCGAGCTCAAACTTCCGGGCTCGGCCAGCCTGCGCGCTGGCGACTTCAACCGCGTGCTCGCACGCGCCAAGGCCATGCCGGCACGCGAGCTTGTCAATGAGGTCGTGTTGCGCTCCCAATCCCAGGCCGCCTACGCGGCCATCAACGTCGGCCACTTCGGCCTCAACCTTGCCCGCTACGCGCATTTTACCTCGCCGATCCGACGCTATGCCGACCTCTTGGTGCACCGCTCGCTGATCAAGACGCTCGGCCTCGGCGCCGGCGGCATCGGCGAGGACGAGGCGGCGCGGCTGGGCGAGATCGGCGCCGCCCTGTCCGATGCGGAGCGGCGCGCCATGGCGGCCGAGCGCGAGACCATGGACCGGCTGATCGCCCAATACCTGAGCGAGCGCGTCGGCGCCGAGTTCGCCGCCCGGGTCTCCGGGGTGACGCGCGCCGGGCTGTTCGTGCGGCTGGCTGAAAGCGGCGCCGATGGCTTCGTACCGGCCGCGAGCATCGGCCAGGACTATTACCGGCACCGCGAGGAGGACCATGCCCTGGTCGGCGATCGCACCGGCGCCGGCTATCGGCTCGGCGATGCCGTCCGCGTCCGGCTCATCGAAGCGGTTCCATCGGCCGGGGCGCTGCGCTTCGAAATGCTCTCGCCCGGGACCCGGCGCGGCTCCGCCGCTGGCATCGGCCGGCGCCGCCGCCGGCTCCTCACCGGGCGCGCGCGGCAGCACTGATGGGGCCCCGCGCGCCGGGAGGGGAAACCGGCGCGGATACTTGACGCGCGGGGCACACCCGAGAGACGGTGTGGGCGTTGCGAAGCGGGATCGATATGACGAGCGAGGAGGCGAAGTCCGCGTCGGGCGCGGCGGCCAAAGCGCGGGCGCTCAGACCCCGCGACGCCGCCACGCTTATTATTGTCGACACGACCTCTGGCGAAGCCCGCGTGCTGCTCGGGCGCCGCCGCCGGGACATGGTGTTCATGCCCGGGCGCTACGTCTTTCCCGGCGGACGGGTCGATCCCGCCGACCGGCAGATTGCCGTCGAGCACGATATCGGCGCCGGCGAGCTCAAAAAACTGATGGTTTGGATGAAGGGCACGCCGAGCCTAGCCCGGGCCCGCGCCCTGGCGCTGGCCGCCGTGCGCGAGACCTTCGAGGAGGCGGGGCTGTTGATCGGCAGCCCCCTCGCCACGCCGACCGCCACTACGGCACCGGGCTGGCAGGCCTTCTATGCCGCGGGCTTCGCCCCGGCGCTTCGCCAGCTCACGTTCTTTGCACGTGCCATTACGCCCCCCGGCCGGCCGCGACGCTACGACACGCGCTTTTTCTGTGCGCCGGCGGAGGCGATCGTCCACCGCGTCGCCGTGGCCGACGGTGAGCTCTCCGATCTGGAATGGCATTCCATCGCCCAGGCGCGCACGCTGGAATTGCCCAACATTACCCGCGTCGTGCTCGAAGACCTCGGCGAACGCGTTGCCGCCGGCGGCTTGGCCGCAGGGGACTTTCCAGTGCCGTTCTATCATCGCCGCAGCGGCAGCTACCGGCGCGATCTCATCACCGCGGAGGCAACGCTTGACTAACGACCGCGGCCGAATAGAGTGCCGGCGATCATCGCTGCGGAGACAGACCCATGGCTAAGCCCGTCACCCAAAAGATCAAGCTGCTGAGCACGGCGGGAACCGGTTTCTTCTACGTCACCAAGAAGAACCCGCGCACGGCCACCGAAAAGCTGTCCTTTAAAAAGTATGACCCGGTTGCGCGCAAGCACGTGGCCTTTAAGGAAACAAAAATCAAATAACGGCTGAGGCGCCCTGGCGCGGGCGGACCGCCCGCCGGCTCGCGTTGAACGGGCGCCAATTTGCCGCCCGAGCCCAGCGTCCCATGCGGGCTCCGGCGTTTTGTAACCATTTCGTTCGAGCCTGGAGGAATGGTGGCCGGGTCCGTGACTGACATCGGCAGCGGGGTAGAAGTCCGAGCAGCCACGAACACCGGCCTGCCAAGTCGTGGACCAAAGAGGGCGTTGGCCAGACCTGGCGTTCGATCGTCCGAGGGCGGCATAACAAGAGGAGGCCACTCCTAGCCGCTTAGGACGATCACACCTCACGGGCCTCAGGAGATGCGGCGGACCTGAAGATCCGTGAGGATTCGAATTGTATGCTGATGGATGCGGCGCCGTCGCGGCGCGCTGCACCAAATCCCGCTGATCCCTCCTCCCGCAATTACCCCCGGTCAAGAAAGCAGATCGGCAGTCAAAAGGCAATCCTCCCAATAGCTTGGTGGGCACGCTTAAATGAGCGCGTGGTAACCGCGAGCGGACCCCAGCCCGCCAACCGGGTTTGGCAAGGCCCGCCCGGCACCGAAAGAACGGCTGATGTTCCAACGACTTAGGAGCCAAGCGGGCGAGCTCGCCGGCTATGCGGCATCCGCCACCACCCGGTTGCGGCCCCGCTTTTTGGCGGCATAAAGCGCAGCATCGGCGCGTGCCAACAGCGCCTCCAAAGTGTCGCCGGACCCTTCCAGGCTGGCGATACCGACGCTGGCGGTGACGGGAATTTTGCTGTCGCGGTTAATATAAAAGAGCTCCGAGGCAATCGAGTGGCGCACGCGCTCGCCGATTTGGACGGCATCGGCGAGGCTGGTGGCAGGCATCAGCACGACGAACTCCTCCCCGCCCAGTCGGCAGGCCGTATCGATGGCGCGCGTGTTGCGGCGAAAGCGCGCCGCCAGCTCGCGCAGGATGGTGTCGCCCGCCGCGTGGCCGTAGGTGTCGTTTATCGCCTTGAAGTTGTCGACGTCGACCAGCAACACCGACAGCGGTTGACCCGCGCTCAGCGCCGCGCCCGCCAGCGCCTTGAGGTGGGCTTCCATGTACCTACGGTTGTTGAGGCCGGTGAGGGCGTCGGTGACGGCGAGCTCGACGCTTTCCTCGAGCCGGTCGCGCAGGTAATCGCAGTGGCGTTTGCGCTTGATTTGGGTGCGCACGCGCGCCGCCAGCTCGCTCTTGTCGATCGGACGCGTCAGATAGTCGTTGACGCCCATGTCAAGCGCGCGCAGCAGCCGCGCTTCCTCGCTCGATTCCACCACGACGATGATGGGCAGGTGCCGCGTGCGCTCGAGCGAGCGCACCTGCCCGCACAGGCGTAGACCATCGGCATTGGCGAGACTTAGGCTGACGATGAGAAGATCATAGGGCTGTTCGGCCAGCCGCAGCATCGCCGCCTGCAGGTCGGGTTCCACGTCAATGCTATTTGGCGCCTGCAGCCAGGACAGGATGCGGCCGGCCGCTCGGGGCTGATCCTCCACCAGCAGGATGCGGCCGGCGATCTTTTCCGTGAGCCCGGCGATCTCGCCGCTTTGCAGCTGTTTGAAATCGGCGCTGGTCGCCATGCGCAGCATCATTTCATCGCTCAGCGCCTTCAGACGCGCGAGGTTCTTGACCCGCGTGATCAGCGCGATGTCATCGACCGGCTTGGTCAAGAAGTCATCCGCACCTGCCTCCAGCCCCCGCACCTTGTCGGATGCCTGATCGAGGGCGGTGACCATGATGATTGGCAGCTGCGCGGTTGCCGAGGCGCTCTTGATCTGACGACAAACCTCAAAGCCGTCCATGCCCGGCATCATCACGTCGAGCAACACCACATCGACCGGGCTCGAGTGCACAACGGCGAGGGCCTCCTCGCCGCTGCGCGCGGTCAGCACCTCAAAGTACTCGGCGTTGAGCCGGGCCTCCAGAAGCTTGACGTTGGCGAGAATGTCGTCAACGACCAGGACGCGGGCAGTCATACGGGATACCTTTACGCTACCAGACCGCAGGCTCTCATGCTTCACCGAGGTAGCGCCGCACGGCCGCAAGAAACGTCACCACCGAGATCGGCTTGGAGATATAGGCCTCGCAGCCGCCCTGTCTGATGCGCGCCTCGTCACCCTTCATGGCGAACGCGGTCACCGCGATTACCGGGATCTCGCGCAGATCGTCATCGTCCTTGAGCCACTTGGTGACTTCGAGACCGGAAACCTCCGGCAGCTGGATGTCCATCAAGATCAGGTCCGGCCGGTGCTCGCGCGCCAGCTTCAGGGCCTCCATGCCGGTCCTGGTCTGCAGCGTGCGATAACCGTGGGCGTCGAGCAGATCGTGGAAGAGCTTCATGTTGAGCTCGTTGTCTTCCACGATCAGCACGGTCTTGGGCAGCTGGCGCGCCTCAGGCTGCCGGCCGGTGATGGCCCCAATGCTCTCCTGATACGTCATGCGGCGGCCCGCTCTCCCGCTCCGCGTACTCCTGCACCGATTCTACGCGGCTCTGGCAGCCGACTTTGCTTCAGAACAGCTAACCAACTGTTTAAGATGGCCGCCGTTCCGACCCGCAAAAGGGCGTAAAAGACAATATGCTTAAGTCCGCTCAAAGGGGGCATCCGATCGACCGCGAAGCGGCGGAAACAATTGCCGCGCAAGGGCTTGCGTTCCTAGCGGCGGACGCCCACCGGCTGCAGCGCTTCCTGGCCTTGACGGGCTTGGAGCCGGCCGATCTTAAGCGCCGCCTCGGCTCGCGGGAGGTGCTGGCGGCAGCTTTAAGCTTTCTCGCCGCCGACGAATCGCTGCTCTTGACCTTCGCGGCCAACCATTCCGTTGCCCCGGAATCGATCCTCGCCGCCCTGGCGCGGCTGGACGGCGCCGATGGCCAATAAGGCGCCGTCCTCGCCCTGCCGGATCGGCATCGACTTGGGCGGCTCAAAGATCGCCGGCATCGCCATCGGCGAGGCGGGCGTCGTGCTGGCGAGCCGGCGCATGGCCGCACCGCAGCACGACTATGCCGCCACCCTGCGGGCTATTGCCGAGATGGTGGGGGCGCTCGAGCAGTCGGCGGGCCGGCCGGGCACGGTCGGGATCGGCATGCCCGGCTCGATCGCCCCCGGCGGTGGCGGCGTGCAGAATGCAAACTCCACCTGGCTTAACGGCCAACCATTCACCAGCGATCTCGAACAGTGTCTTGCCAAGCCCGTACGCCTTGCCAACGATGCCAACTGCTTTGCCCTCTCGGAGGCCGTCGACGGCGCCGGCACGGGTGCCCGCTCGCTGTTTGGCGTGATCCTTGGCACCGGCTGCGGCGGCGGCCTGGTGTTTGAGGGCAAGTTGATCGACGGGCCACGCGGGACCGGCGGCGAGTGGGGCCACAATCCGCTGCCCTGGGCCGACCCCGGCGAGCAGCCCGGGCCGCCCTGTTGGTGCGGTCGGCGCGGTTGCATGGAAAAGTGGGTCTCCGGCCCCGGCCTGGAGCGCGATCACTTCGAACAGACTGGGGTCGCGCTGGCGGCAACGGCTATTGCCGCCAGTGCCGCCGCCGGCACGACGGAGGCGCGCGCCTCGCTGGCGCGGCACGCCAGCCGGCTCGCGCGCGGCCTCGCCCACGTCGTCAACATCTTCGATCCCGAGATTGTGGTCTTGGGCGGCGGGCTATCGCAGCTCGAGCACCTCTATCGGCAACTGCCGCCGTTGATGGCCGCCTACATTCTGGCACGCGACACCCGCGTGGTCGTCAAGCCACCCCGTTGGGGCGATGCGAGCGGGGTGCGCGGTGCCGCCAGGCTGTGGCCGTGAGCGCGCCAACCTGACATTGCCATCCTTGCTGCCGTCCGCTAGGGCCGGCGCCAGGCTCCTCCCCGTGACTTGCCGAGTTTGGTTCTGTCTTTGGGCCCCTACTTGGGCTGATCACACTTGCTCGGTTCGTGAAAGGTGATCTGGGCGAGCTCGCCCTGAATTGCGAACTCGCCGTAGTCGATGAAGAGCTTGCGACTGACACCGTTCTCGAAGAACCAGAACGAGAGCTCGTAGACGGGTACCGCGTCGCTCTTGTCGGAGTTCGGCTCGAAGTAGCCGATCGAAACCGGCCAAGCCGCAATGCCGTCGAGACGCTCGGCATTCTTCACCCGCGCCAGTTCTCGGTTGCCACCGGCGGCAATCTTCCGGCCGATCATGGAGATGGTGTCGTAGACTTTTTCGCCCTTCTCGGAGCCGTCGTAGAGGTCGGCGCGGAACGAGCTCTTGCCCATGTGGGCGGCATTGAGGAGCGCAATCGAATGCTGGATGGGGAAGTAGACGCGCTGCGGCAGAGCCAAATGCTTGGTCACCGGTTTGGTCAGTTCGACCTTGGCGGCGTCGGCGCCGTTGGGGCGCGCCGCATCGCCGGCGGTCGCTTCCGTTGGCTTCTCATCGCGGAACTGGCTCGAATTGAAGCGAAAGCGCTTGCCGCTGCCTTCCTCCCAGCTCGAGGATCGCAAGTCCGTTAGCGTGGCGCCGCCTTTCTGATTCGTCATCTGCGTCACGAATCGCATGTTTTGGGTGTAACCCTCGCAGGCCGACCCCGTCAGTTCGTAGACCATGCGACCCGTAACCGCGGTCACGCCGGCACCGCCGCGGGCCTCCGCCAGGGTCATCTCGTAGACGGCACGGTGTGGCGCCAGCACGACGGGCTGGGCGCCGGCCCAGGCCGGCGTCGAGGCCAGTTGCAGGACCGCGCCGGCAGCCAAGGCTGCAAGCCTGGAGGTAGGGTGCATCATTGTGCCTTCTTTCCCGATGAGAAGGGCGGTACTAGGGCCACGCACGCGCCCGCTGGGTGTGCGTGGTGAACCCCTCTCTAGCAGAGGGCGCCTGTTGTGCACAGAAGGGCGCGCCGGAAATGATCGCACAAAACGGCACGCGATGGGGTAACGATGGCCAAAGTGCCGCCTGCTCCGAGGCCGGGCCGCCGGCCGGCAACGCAGAGCGTCGCCCTCGATCGGGAAGTTTTTGTTCGCCCGATCGCGCACCGTGGGCTGCACAATAGGAGCCGCGGGCTGATCGAGAACACCGAGCCCGCCTTCACGGCCGCCATCGACAATGACTACGGCATCGAGTGCGACCTGCAGCCGGCACGCGACGGCACGCCGATGGTGTTCCACGATCCGACCCTCGACCGCCTGGTGCTGGCGCGCGGGCGCATCGTCGCACGCACCCCCGACGAGCTCAGCCGGCTGCGTTACAAGGAGCAGGACATCGGCATTCTCACTTTCCGGGATCTGCTCAAATTGATCGATCGGCGCGTGCCGTTGCTGGTGGAAATCAAGAGCGACGGCCGCATGCCGAAGCGCTTTTTGCCCGCCATCGCCGAAGCGGCCTCAAGCTATCGCGGGCCGATCGCGCTCATGTCCTTTGATCGTGCGGTCGTGGCCGAGCTCGCCGAGCTGGCGCCGCAGCTGCCGCGCGGCATCGTCATCGGCAGCCATCAGCTCGCCAGCAATTGGTGGGCGGGGCCGAGCACGGCGGGACAGAATGCCGCCGTCGCCGCCGTGCTCAAAAAAGCGCCGCCGGGATTGAGCTTTTTTGCCATCGACGTGCGCATGCTCGAGGCCGCCAAGGCTTGGCTGCGGCAGCACGCCCCGGAGGCCCTGCTGTTCACCTGGACCGTCCGTACCGCCAAGGAGCGCGCCGCCGCGGCCCGCTGGGCCGATGCGCCGATCTTCGAAGCGACCGGGCCGTCGGGCGCGGCAGCCATGTCTTGAGGAGACAGCTGGCGGGCGCGCAACGGCCGTTGTGTCGGGGGGCTCCCCCGTGTGATCCTCGCCCAGCGCGCCGCCTGGCGCGTCAACTGACGAATTGACCGGCGATTGCTGATGGCCATGAGCAGACCGTGTGAGCCCCGGGTCGAGGTGACACCCCGGATCGGCGATATCGCGCCGCAGGCGTGGGATGCCTGTGCCAATCCGGACCCCGCCACTTACGACCCGTTCCTGGCGCACGCCTTCCTCAAGGCGCTTGAGGATGCCGGCACGGTTGGCGGCCGCACCGGCTGGCGCCCGCAACATCTTGCGCTCAAACTCGGCAACGAGGATACGCTGGCGGCATGCGCCCCCTGTTATGTGAAATCGCACAGTCAGGGCGAATACGTGTTCGATCGCGGCTGGGCTGAGGCCTACGAGCGGGCGGGCGGCAGTTATTATCCGAAGCTGCAGATCGCGGTGCCCTTCACGCCCGTCCCGGGCCGGCGGCTGCTGGCGCGGCCGGGGCCCGATGCGGATGCCAACGCCATGCTGCTGGCGGCCGCCGCCGTCGAACTCGTCGAGCGCAATGATCTATCGGGTCTGCACTTGACCTTCCTGACCCAGGCCGAGTGGTTGCGCCTGGGAGATAAGGGATTCTTGAAGCGCACCGATCAACAGTTCCATTGGAACAACACCGGCTATGCCAGCTTTGACGAGTTTTTGGCTTCGCTTGCCTCGCGCAAGCGCAAGGCCGTGCGCAAGGAGCGCGAACAGGCCTTGAGCGGCGGGCTCGAGATTAGCCGGCTCAGGGGTGCCGACATCACCGAGGCCAACTGGGACGCCTTGTTCGGCTTCTACATGCAGACCGGCTCGCGCAAGTGGGGTCGGCCCTACCTCAACCGCAAGTTCTTTTCGCTGTTGGGCCAGGCCATGGCCGAGCGCTGCCTGCTCGTCATGGTCAAGCGGGCCTCGCGGCCGATCGCCGGCGCCTTGCATCTGATCGGCGGCGACTGCCTCTATGGGCGCTACTGGGGTGCCGTCGAGCACCATCCCTGCCTGCATTTCGAGGTCTGCTACTATCAGGCCATCGAATTTGCCATCGAGCACAAGCTTTCCCGCGTGGAGGCCGGCGCGCAGGGCGAGCACAAGCTCGCCCGCGGCTACCTGCCGACCAGCACCTATTCGGCGCATTTCATTGCCGATCCCAGCCTGCGCCGCGCCATTGCCGACTATCTCAAACGCGAGCGCGCCTACGTCGATGCCGCCGGCAAAGAGCTCGCCGAATACGCGCCCTTCCGCAAAGGTCCGCTATCGAACCAGACCTGAAGCGTGCGCGTTCGACACCAGATAGGTTCGCAGTGCCCAGAGCCTCTCCAGCTCGGCGCTGCCCAGACCCTCGACCCATCCGACAATCAACAAGATCAAGACCGCCGTGGCGACCAGCGTATCACTCAACCGCTCGCCAGCGGCCGGTGCGTTCCCCGTCATGGCACAATGCCCGCCCTCAAAGCGCCGCACTGTCGGCCAAGCCCCGATGCGGTCGTTTGCCAATTTGCGCCCGCACGCGAGCGATCCCCTGCTATCGCAGCAAAGTCTTGGCGTTCGCTGAAGGCAGCGAG
>DASTMQ010000570.1:0-2656 GCA_035714005.1 Hyphomicrobiaceae bacterium | reverse complement strand
AGTTGCTGCGGCCGTCGCTCCAAAGCACGGGAGGCCGCACGTGCGCGGGACATCAGCAACCCCGCGTGTCTTCGGACGCATCGGCCAACAAAAACATCAAGAAGGAAATTAGCGATGCGAAGATCCATTCTCGCAACTTCGATCCTTATTGCCTTGGGCGGTCACCGCCTCGGCGCAATTTTTGCCCGGCCCGGCCGCAGACAAACCCTATAGCGAAAACTGGGCCCCCTCGAAGTGGGGCAAGGACGACCGCGCCGGCTCCGCCAACCACTCGAAGAGTTCCGACAACGTCAAGCGCGCGCTCGGCACGGTCAAGCAGTTCAAGTCGGTCACGGTTGGCAAATACTATCATCGCGAAATCCCGACCTTTGGGCCGCGGCTGTGGAATATGGTTCTGCCGGGCACGCCACAAGGCGGTCCGTTCGGCAAGAACGCGCTCGTCTATCACGATGAATACGTGACGACCGAGCTCGGGCAGATCGGCACGCAATTCGATGGACCCGGCCACATCGGCGTCAACACCTCCAAGGGCATGTTCTTCTATAACGGCAACCTGTTCCCGCAGTCCTATGAGCGCGGCGAGGGCGGGCGCGCCGTCGGCATGGGCCCCAATGGCGTCGAACACGTGGGTGAATTGGGATTTGTTTGCCGCCTGCTGGTGTTGGATGCCGTCGCCTACCGCAAATCCCAGGGACGGATCCCGGCCACCGCCGAAATGCTGCCGATTCCCAAGCAGCCCGGCGAGCCCGGCATCATTACCGGCGAGGATGTACAGGCCATCGTCAAAATGCAGGGCCTCGCCGAGATCGGCGCCGGCGACTGCGTCGCCCTGCACACCGGTCAAGGCAACACCTGGAGCAACGATCGCTACAAATCGATGACCTCGGCCGAGCGCAAGGCGGCCCGGGACCTGTTCGCCCAGGGCGAGCCGGGCTTCGGCATCAGCGCCTGCGAGTATATGGCCTCGCGCGACATCGCGCTGATGATGGGCGATACCTCGGCGAATGACGCCCAGCCGGCCGGCGAACAGGGCACCGATTTCGCCGTGCCCTGCCACACCGAAATGCAGACGCGCCGCGGCATCTGGAACCTCGAAAACGTCGACACCAAATCGCTGATCGACGCCAAGATCTACGAGGGTGCCTTCATTTGGGCGCCGCTGCGGATCGTGGGCGGCACCGGTTCACCGGCAAACCCGATCGTCCTCTACTAGGCCCAGCCGAGGGTCGTTAAGAACGGCGGTGCTTGCCAACAGCACCGCCGTTCGTTTGCTTCCTGGCCGCGCAGCGACCGGTCCACGCCGCCGGCGCACTTAAGGGTGCCGCGTGGCAATGAAAGCATGCCTCGCCATGCCGACGCCCAACCTTATTGCACTGCGCGGCCGATTGCCGGGCCCGGGCGGCGATTGCCGGCCTTGCCCGCACACTCGGGCCCAGGCCTTTGAGCCAGCAGCACCTGTCCTCGGCGCCCGTCGACGGCGCGCGCCAAGCGTTCCAGAACGGTCACCGTTGTGTCCCAGTCGAGGCACGCATCGGTGATGCTGCGACCATAAACGAGTGGCGCTCCCGCGATCAGGTCCTGGCGACCGCCCAGCAGATTGCTCTCTAACATCATCCCGATGATGCGCTGCTCGCCGGCCTCGATCTGGGCGGAGACGTCCTCCACGACCGATGGCTGCTGCTCCGGCTGCTTGCCGCTGTTGGCGTGGCTTGCATCGATCATGACCGCCGCCGTCACCCCGACGCGGGCGGCAATCGCTGAGGCAGCCTCGACGGAGGCGGCATCATAGTTCGGCGACCTGCCGCCGCGCAAAATGATGTGGCAATCCGGGTTGCCGCTGGTGGCCGCCACCGCCGAGCGACCAGCCTTGGTAACGGCCATGAAATGATGCGGCCGCGACGCCGACAAAGCCGCCTCCGCGGCAACGGTGATATTGCCATCCGTGCTGTTCTTGAAACCCACCGGGCAGGACAGCCCAGACGCCATCTCCCGATGCACCTGGCTTTCGGTGGTGCGCGCCCCAATCGCCGCCCAAGCCACCAAATCGGCGATGTATTGCGGGGTCGTTGTGTCAAGGAACTCACACCCCGCGGGGACCCCGGCCTCCGCAATATCGCGCAACAGCCGCCGTGCGATCCTGAGGCCGCGGTCGATATCGAAACTGCCGTCGAGACCGGGATCATTGATCAACCCCTTCCAGCCGACCGTGGTGCGCGGCTTCTCGAAATAGACGCGCATGATGATCTCCAGGCGAGCCTGCAGCTGATCGCGCACTTTTTGCAGGCGCTGCGCATAGTCGAGGGCGGCGGCAGGATCATGCACGGAGCATGGGCCGACAATGACGAGGAGGCGATCGTCGTCGCGCTTGAGGATCCGATGCACGGCCAGGCGGGCAGCCGCAACCGTGTCGGCGGCTCGGCTCGTCTGCGGGTGCTCACGGATCACCGCTGCAGGCGGGCTCAGCTCATGCAGCGCTCGGATGCGCAGGTCGTCGGTCGGGATCATCACGGGCGTGGTCTCCTAAGGTTGGCCACGCCGGCGGCAACAAAAAAGCCGCCAAGGTGGCTGGCGGCTGTCGGGATGTCTTCGAGGTGGATTGTCAGACCACGCGCGTCCCTCCGTCCGCCGAGATGATCGGAAAGCTAAACCAATAATA
>DASTMQ010000569.1:0-6212 GCA_035714005.1 Hyphomicrobiaceae bacterium | reverse complement strand
GAGCACGGTATCCAACACGACGACGCCGATATTCGAGGGCCAACGAGCCGCGCGCGCGAGCTTTTGCTGTCGACGCGGCGTGCGTGCCTCCCACAGTGCCATGCCGAGCAAAACGGCGGCGAAGGCGGCAAGGCGCAGGATCTCGCTGGCAGAGAGAAGGTTCATGGCGGGCAACAGCCGGACGGACATACACCATTGGCCAATACTTTGCTCACGCTTTTCCCGACTTTGTACCGATTTACAGCGTACGGGGCGCCAGGGGATGGTGATGTCCTCCTCGGGCGCACGCGTTGGACGGAACACGGGCGCACAAGGCGAGCCCCAGGGTGGCCTCCTCCGCCCTGGGGGTTTGCCGGGTGCCGTGGGCCGCCGAGGCTGCTGCTCACGCTGTCCATCCCGCCAACAGATCGGACGCGCATCCCCTGCGGCTTTGGCCGGCTCTTAGTCCCACGCCTCATTCCCACTCCTGTTGGCCAGCGATAGCCCGGCCAGCCGATGAACTCATTGAGCCGCCGGGCGCGAGATTTGATGATCGGGCGCAGCGCCGTAGGTGCCCCTCGCCCCACCTCGCGGCCGACCGAGCCTCAAGGTTCAGCGCGCGCCTCAACACGGCGAGGCTTTGCCGTCAACACGCCTCTTGCAACGGGCGAAATCGCCGACTTGTTTGCGCCAAGCCCGCGAGACGAGCATTCGGGAGGAGCGATGGCTGCCGCGACGTGCTCTTGGGTGGCCCGCTACGTCTGCGGGGCCATCGGATCCGTACTCTCCCGCCGCTGCCTGCGAAGTTATCCGGATGGCTGTGCTGAGCTCGCGGGGGTACACGAATAGATGTGGAGTGGAATAGCGCAGGGCCACACGCCGATCCTAGGTACCCTCCCCCCGTCACCAGGATCGGAGCAATTGCGACCCTCCCTCAGTCGTGATCTTTTTTCCGTGTGGCCCTGCTCTTTCATGACAGCGACTTGCCGAACGCGCGATCGTGTTTTGCGGGCGCGGGGTGCGGTTTTGGCTGCGCTTCGGCCAAACGATTGATTATTTCCAGCCACGCCTGAGGGATCGGTTCTGCCATAACCGCAGCGTAGTGATCGCGCAGGGCGCAACGGATCAAGTTGTGAAAGGACGCCTGTCGCACCGGGGCGTCTCCATTGGTTGGAGCTTTTGTCATGTGTGGAGGGACAACGGCCTTGCGCTCTGTCCGGTTCCGCACACTCGCAATGACCGCGGCAGGCGGTCTTGCCTTTCCAGGCCAAGCTCCCGGTGTCCGGCGCGCGTGGCAAAAATTGATTGAGAAATGGCGGAGATAGGCGAGAGGAAAAAAAACAGCGCCTCCATCGCTCGCACGGCTGCGAAGCACTAATTCGATGGAACTCCCGCGCGCCCGGAGGGGCCATGGCCCCCATGCCGAGGGCGAGGACGTCGCGGCCGCACGCGCAGGGCTTGACTCTTGGTGTGGTGGCCTGGCGTCAGCCTTGCTGATCCCGCGTTAGCGGCCGTTGAGGCCGGCTTTGCGCATGCCCTCCAGAAAGCGCTCCATCAACGCCGGCGTCTGGTAGGGTACGTTGGCTTTGATCCAAGCGACCGACAATTGGGGTTGCTGGCTGCGGACCGTGGCGAGCAAGGTTTGCGCTTCATCGAGCCGTCCGGCCTGGGCTAGGCTGGCACAGTGCAAACGGTGCGCGCCCTGAAAGCCCGGCCGCAAGCGCGCGGCTTGCTGGGTATAGCGCACAGCCTCCGCGTAGCGCCCAGCCGTGTAGTGGGCCACGGCGATGGTGCCGAGCGACAGCGCCGTCATCGGATCGAACGGGCTCAAGCGGATGGCAACTTCTGCGTGTTCGATCGCCTCCTCGTGCTGACCCGCAAACGCCAACGCGTGGCCCAGATGCGCGTTGGCCGCCGCCGAATTGGCATTGAGATCGAGAGCGCGGCGAAAGGCGCCGATCGCCTCTTCGGTGCGCCGTTCCATCAGCGCCCAATAGCCCAGCGCAATGTGCGCCCAAGGGTCATGCTCATCGAGCGCGATGGCACGATTGGCGTGTTCGCGTGGCAGCAAGCCCTGGCTGCGAGCGACCCACCCCATATGCGCGGCGAACGCCAGACAAAATGCCAGCAAACTCCGCGCCGGCGCATACTCGGGGAAAATCTCGACGGCACGCTGGAGCATGTCGATCGCCGTGGTGTAGTCGGAATTCGTCATGCGCCAGACGTGTGTTTGCGCGCGTGCCACAAGTTCCCAGGCGCCGAGATCCTCCGCCGAGCGTGACAGGGCCCGCACACCCTCCGCTGCCAGCAGATGCGGTTCCAGTGCCGCGGCCACGCTGTGTGTGATCTCGTCTTGCACGGCAAAGATGTCGCCGAGTTCCCGATCGTAGCGTTCGGCCCAGTGATGGCCGCCGCTGGTCGCATCGACGAGCTGCGCGGTAATGCGCAGCCGTTGGCCCGCGCGGCGTACGCTACCTTCGAGCACATAGCGCACGCCAAGCTCGCGCGAGACCTGCTTCACGTCCACGCTGCGGTGCTTGTAGACGAAGGTCGAGTTGCGGGCGATCACGAACAGCCAGCGGATGCGGGCGAGCCTGGTAATGAGATCCTCCGAGATGCCATCGGCGAAGTATTCCTGTTCCGGATCACCGCTCATATTCAGGAACGGCAGCACGGCGATTGAGGGCCGATCGGGAAGCGGCAAGGCCGGGGCTTCGGAGCCCAGCTTGGGCGGTGGCGCCGCTGCCAGCTCGGCGATGAAGCGGTAGCCGCGCCGGTGCAGCGTCTCGATATAGCGGGGGTGGCGTGCATTGTCGCGCAGCGCCTTGCGAAGTTCCTGGATGCAGGTCACGAGCGCCGCGTCGCCAACCGCGACCCCCGGCCACAGCGCCCCAAACAACTCCTGCTTGCTGATGACCTTGCCCGGCCGTTCGGCCAGGAAGGTGAGCAAGGCCAGCGCCTTCGGTGTGAGCCGTATTTCTCGGGCGCCGGACATCAGTCCGCCCTGCGGCTCAAGACGATATCGCCCGAACGTGAGAGTTCGATCCAACATCATTTTCTCCGCTGCCAAGGCTAGCATGAGGCGCCCATAGAAATCCTATCTCTCGCTTATGACTTTCCCCCGCTTCGGGACCTAGTGTTGGCTGCGACGAGGCCGGGTGAGTGCGGCGGCAACGCGACCCCAACGCGGCGATTGCTCGGGGGCCGCGGTTAACCGCCCCCAACGGCGCTTGATCCAGGGCGACGCGCATGGGAGCTCAACATGATTAAGACGACGTTTGTTGCAGCCGCCACCTTGGTGGTCGGGGTTGGGCTTGCCCAGCCGGCCTCCCCCCAAGGAGAGGCGCAAAAACTGGGCTCGGTGCATTTCGAAACCTCGTGCAGCCCGCCGGCGCAAAAGCTGTTCGATCAGGGCATGCTTTACCAACATTCGTTCTGGTATCGCGCCTCGCAGAAGGTCTTCGAGGACACGCTGAAGGCCGACCCCGAGTGCGGCATAGCCTATTGGGGCATTGCCCTCAGCCTGCTGCTCAACCCCCACGTTCCACCGCCGGCAAAAAACCTGGCCGAGGGTGCGGCGGCGCTGGCCAAGGCCGAGCGCAGCGGCGTCAAGAGCCAACGCGAACGCGACTATTTGCAAGCCCTCGGCGCCATGTACGCCGACTACGAAAAAGTCGACCACCGCACGCGGCTGCTTGCCTACGCCAGTGCCATGGAGCGGCTGGCGCAACGGTATGCCAATGATGATGAGGCGCAGATCCACTATGCCCTCGCCCTCAACACCTCGGCCTCGCCCAAGGACAAGACCTACGCCAATCAGCTCAAGGGGGCGGCGATCCTGGAGCCGATTTTCAAGCGCCAGCCCCAGCATCCCGGCGTGGCGCACTACCTGATCCACCTTTATGACTACCCGCCGATCGCCGAGAAGGGCCTGGAGGCGGCCCGCCTTTATGCCAAGATTGCGCCGGCCGCAGCGCACGCCCAACACATGCCCTCCCACATTTTTACGCGCGTGGGGTATTGGAGCGAATCGATTGCATCCAACACCGAGGCGGCGCGCGTGGCCAAAGAGGCCGGGGATTGGCACGACCAGCTGCACTCGATGGACTACCTGGTTTACGCCTACCTGCAGCTTGGCCAGGACGCCAAGGCCAACGCCGTCCTCGCCGACATGAGAACGGTGAGCGGCTTTACCGAGACCTTCCTGCCCGGACCCTATGCCTTGGCCGTGGCGCCGGCGCGCTATGCCATCGAGCGCGGCGACTGGAAGGCGGCGGCGGCGCTGCAGGTTCGCCCCAGTCCGCTGCCGCACGTGCAGGCGATCACCCACTTTGCGCGCGCGCTCGGCGCCGCGCGCTCGGGCGATTTCGACGCCGCCAGGATCGACATCAACAGGCTCGGCGAATTGCGCGACAAGTTGCGCGAGGCCAAGGATGCCTATTGGTCCGAGCAGGTCGATATTCAGGCACAGGTCGCCGCCGCCGTCCTCCTCTACGCCGCGGGCAAATTCGACGAAGCGCTGAACGCGCTCGCTGCGGCCGCCGATGCGGAGGACAGGACGGAAAAGCATCCGGTGACGCCCGGCGTACCCAAACCGGCGCGCGAATTGTACGCAGGCCTCCTGCTCGAACGCGGCAGGGCCAAGGACGCGCTCGCCGCCTTTGAAGCAACCCTGAAAAAAGAGCCAAATCGGCTGGGCGCCTATGTGGGCGCCGCCAAGGCCGCCGCCCAGCTCGACGACAAGGCGCAGGCGCGAGCCTACTACGAGAAGGTCGTGGCCATTGCGGGGGACGCCGACGCGGGCCGCGGCGAGGTTGCCGATGCGCGCGCCTACCTGAAGAGGCTGTGAGTTCCGTGCGCCCCCCGTTAGCCGCTTGCGCGCTGGCGCTCGGGTCATTTGCGCTCACAGGTGTGCTGGCGCCGCCGGCGCGTGCCCAATCGCTCGAAGTCGTCGGCTACGCCGGCACGCTCGGGGAGTGGGAGATGACCGCCACCATCACGGCAAAGCCGTCGTGGTGGTGGAAGGAATTCTCCGGCCCCCTGACCATGCGGCACGTTGGACTGTGCACCCAGAGCGGCCCGGAGGAGAAAAGTGGCGAATTGCGCCTGCAGCTCTCGGCCGCCCGTTTGCACGGGACGCTGGCGGTCGCGGGCGATGCCTGCAGCTTCAGCGCACAGTTGTCGGACGCCTATAAAGGCGTGCTGACGTGCGCCAGCGGCCGCACCACGCCGCTCATGCTGTGGCTCAAAGATCTCCCTGCCGATGCCAAGGCGCCGGGCGCTCCCGGTTGAGGTGGAGTTTGTTTAAGAAAGGCAAAGGCGGCCCGCGCGGCCGGGTCGGCCCCTTTGGCCAGCCCTTGCGGGCAAGCGGGCGACTTGAGCGCGCCTGCAGCACGCGTGAAAAGATCGCTACAGCAGGGCCATGACCCGTTTGGTTGCGGGCGTTCGGCGGCCAGCGTTCGCAAGTGCGAAGGCGCCAAGCAATTCTGTGAAGAATGACGAAGGCCCGTATAGCCAGCGCGCCGGCGGCGCGCTAACTTGATCAGCCTGCAGCCTTTCAGTTGGCCTCCTTTCACCTTTCCAGCCCAGAGTGCGGTCATGTCCGACGAACTGCAAGAGCCGACGACCCCGCAGTCGGTGTTCATGGCTGCCGGAACGCTGGCCATGTGCATGACCCTGTTGCTGCTGATCGCCTCGTTCTGGTGACCGCCGCGCCGGCTGCCGGCTCCCAGTCCTCTTGATCTTGGTCGCGCCTTGACCCACGCCACGGCGACAGGACAAGGAGATTGCCCTCAGGCCCTGTCACTGGCCCTGTCACTCGGTCAGATTCGCGGCTAGGGGCTGGGATACCCCGGCGTGGGTCGTCCTGGCGTCGCCGGTTACAGTTTAATCCCGATGTCCTTTGCCGCCCACTCCGGCGCACACTTTGCCTCCCTCAGCAAACTGTTTGTCTCGCAACGGCAGTGAGCGCGAGGGGTGCTCCCAGGCCGGTGATAGGCCTGGCCTGGGGGCGTCGCGCGCTACCGTTGAACCCCGAGCCCGCCCGCAAACTCTGAAAAAAGCGCGCGTGTGACCGGGTGGCCTGCCAGGGGGAGGCCGAGAGGGAGGGCCAGAGTGCGGGAATGCCGCCGTTTGCTGCAGGAGCTCAGCGAGCGATGGAACGCGCATGCCAAGCATCCGCTTCCCCCGCGGCGGCGCCGGCGATGGACTTGAGGCCCCATCAGGGCCCGTCC
>DASTMQ010000568.1:0-17631 GCA_035714005.1 Hyphomicrobiaceae bacterium | reverse complement strand
TTGCCGCCGTTCGCACGGCCGAGCGTTCGCACACGCCGGTTATAATCATTTCCGCCGACCACACGCCCGAGGTGCAACGCGAAATTCGCAGACGAGGCTATGCCTTTTTGCGCAAACCGTTGAAGGCAGCATCGCTGCGCGCCCTGATGCATCAGCTCACGGCCCAGCGTGCGATTGCCGCCGAATGAATGAGCGGACCGTCGCTTGCAAGGGCGCGCTTGCTGGCCGTCGCCCGGGCACGCAAAGACCGCCCCCGTCGCGCAAGGCCAGGGGCCATCCGCTCAATTGGGGGCGCGCCAGTCGTTGCTGCCGCTGATTCGGTTGATTGCAATCACCGCCTGCGTACGGCTATCGACCCCGAGCTTCTGCAGAATGGCCGACACGTGCGCCTTGACGGTGGCTTCCGAGACATTGAGCTTAAAGGCGATCTGCTTGTTGAGAAGTCCTTCTCCAAGCATCATCAGGACGCGCACCTGCTGCGGCGTAAGGGTGGACAGACGCGCCACCAGTTCCGTTGATTCACCGACCGGTTGGCTGAGATCGACGTCCGCGGGTAGCCAAATTTCGCCATCCATAATGCTACGGATGGCCTCCCGGATGCGTTCCACGGGCTGGGACTTGGGGATGAAGCCCGAGGCACCGCAGTCCAGGCAATGTCGGATGGTGCCGGGGTCGTCGCTAGCCGACACGATCGCCACCGGAACCTCCGGATGCTGGGCTCTCAAATAGAGCAGGCCCGAGACCCCGTGCACGCCGGGCATCGTCAGGTCGAGCAAGATGAGATCGATCTCACCGCCCGCGGCAAGCCGATCGGTGAGCTCATCGAGGGAGCCGGCTTCCTGCACCTGGGCATCCTCGAACGAAGCCTGCAGCGCCTGGCTTAGCGCCCCTCGAAACAATGGGTGGTCATCGACGATGATGAACTTGTAGGCGGCCATCTAAAGATCCGTTACGCATCGAGCCTGCGAAACGGGGCGCCGGGCCCTTCGGCCGCTTCGGCAAGCTGGCCGGGCAATCTAGCGTTTTCTTGCCGAATTGGCTAATTGTGTGGTGCATTTATCCCTAACCCGCCCGCCCCGCCGCGCCGCTGCGGGCCAACCGCCTCACTTGAAACACGAATCGCAAGCAGTTTGACGCGGCCGGTAGCCCAAGCCGCCATTTTCCGGCGTTCACGCTGAGCCATAGATCATGATCGAACGCAACGAGCGCAAAGCTTACTGGCGCCACACCAAAGTGCAGATGCTGACCAGCCTGCTGCCATTTCTGCTGGCCATGGTCATCCTTCCCATCTACGCCGACGCCTTCAATGACAAGCGCGTGCTGGGGATGCCGCTCGGGTACTTTCTCGCCTGCCACGGCTTGATGGTGATTGCCTTCATCACGGTCGCCGTCTTCATCAACCGGCAGGACGCCATCGACCACTGGCACGGGGCGCACGAGGACTTCTAGACGGCATGGCATTTACCTCGAGTACCCGGCTGGTCAATCCGCGCCTCGGCACCTACTTCGGTATATTCACGGCGGCCCTGGTGGCGCTGGTGTTGATGGCGCTGATGCTCGAGCAGCTTGGCACCGCCGACGGCCTGCTCCGCGCCTTGATGTTTGCGGCGCCGCTTTTGCTCTATGCGGCAATCGGCTTCAATGCCCGCGCGCGCGAGCCGCACGACTACTTCGCGTCCGGTCGCAGGGTCCCCGCCTTCTTCAATGGGCTCGTTCTCGGTGTCGCGGCGCTGGGCGGCGCCGGCTTCCTCGGGCTTACCGGTGCGCTGTTCATCGCGGGCTTCGATGCTCTGTGCCTGAGCATTGGCTGGTGCGCCGGCCTGGTGTTCATGGCGGTGCTGTTTGCGCCCTACGTGCGCAAGTTTGGCGCCTACACCGTTCCCGCCTTCCTCGGCCGGCGCTTCGACAGCCGCGCAGTGCGCCTGCTCGCCGCGGCGGTCTTATCTCCCGTAATCTTGTTGGTGCTGATCGCCGAGGTTCGCTTTGCCGCTTACGCTTCAGCCTGGCTGCTGGGCCAGCCTGAGCAGGTGATGACGGCCGTCCTCATGGCGCTGGTCGCCGGCGTGCTGGCCGCCGGCGGCATGCGCTCGCTGACTTGGTCGAGCGTTGCCAAAGCCATCACGGCGCTGTTGGCGCTGGCCGTTCCGGCCACCATTTTTGCCTTGCTGGCATCCAATCTGCCGCTGCCGCAAATGACCCACGGCAATACCCTTCGGGTCCTGACGCGCATGGAGATGATGCGCAATGTGCCGATCCTCATCGCCCCGCCACTGGCGCTCGACCTGGCCGGGGTTGGCATGGAGGCGTTGGCCAAGAGGTTCGTGCAATCCTTCGGCAATGTCGGCCCCGTCGGCTTCGTGCTGGCATCGCTGGTGATGGCGGCCGGCATCGCCGCCTCGCCCGTCCTGTTGCCGCGGTCTGGCACCACCCCCGGCGTCTACGAGGCAAGAAAGTCGCTGGGTTGGGCGGTGCTCGTCACGGGGGTCGTGCTGCTGACCTTGCCGGCGGTCGCAGTTTACCTGCGCTTCCTGCTATTCGAGCAGGTGGTCGGGCAACCACCGGACCAATTGCCGGCCTGGATGCAGATCTTGCAGCAGGCCGGCATTGCCCAGATTGAGCCCGGCTCGCAGCCCGTCAGTCTGAGCCGCTTCGGCTTTGAGCGCGATGCCGTTCTGTTCGCCCTGCCGATCGCGGCGGGGTATCCCCAGGTGCTGGTCTACCTAGCCTTGCTCGGCGCGCTGGCGGCGGCCCTGACCGGGCTATCGGCATCATTGTTTGCACTGGCGGCAATAATCGCCGAAGACGTGGTGCGCACCTCGCCGGTGGAGGTTACATCGGACCGCGCGCGCCTGGGCCGCGCGCGCCTTGCCTTGGCGGCGGTGGCCTTTGTGGGGATCTGGCTGGCGATAGCGGTACCGGCCGATCCGCTGCAGCTATTCCTTTGGGCCGCGACGCTCAGCGCCTCGACATGCTTTCCGGTCTTGGTCTTGTCCATCTGGTGGCGACGGACCAAGGCCTTGGGCGCCATGGCGGGCATGCTGAGCGGCCTGCTGATTGCCGGCGCGGCCATCCTGCTGTCGGAAGCCGGCGCCATCGCCTTGCCAAGCGCGCTGGCCGGAGCCCTCGGCGTGCCCTGCGCCATGCTTGTCACGATGGTCGGCAGTCTCATGGCTCCCGGGGCGGGCCACAAGGTGCTCGAACAGTTGCGCGAGATGCGCATGCCGGGAGGGGAAACGGTTTACGATCGCGAGATGCGCTTGTTGCGCCTGAAGAATCGCAGCCCTTCCTGACGGCATGGCAGTCGCGCGGCGCCAGGAACTTGCCTTCACCGCGCACTCGCACATACTGCAGGTATTCGGCGACCTTGCCGGGGCTAGCAGCGACAGAGGAAGCGACCAGCGATGGCGGCACGTGAGCGGCTCGGTCTTTATGGTCCCATCGAGCCCTATCGCCAACAGCATCTCAAGGTCGATGCGGAGCACGAGATCTTTTTCGAGGAATGCGGCAACCCGCGAGGCAAGCCCGTCGTCATCGTCCATGGCGGTCCCGGCGGCGGCTGTAACGCCAGCATGCGCCGTTATCACGATGCCGCCCGCTATCGCATCGTGCTGTTCGACCAGCGCGGTTGCGGCCGCTCCGTGCCGCACGCGAGCCTAGAGCGGAATACCACTTGGGACCTGGTCGCCGATATGGAACGGTTGCGCGACCATCTCGACATTGAGCGCTGGCAGCTGTTCGGCGGCTCCTGGGGCTCCACCCTGGCCCTTGCCTATGCTCAAACCCATCCCGAACGGGTTAGCGAACTCGTGCTCAGGGGCATTTTCCTGCTGCGGCGCGAGGAGCTCGCCTGGTTCTATCAGGACGGCTGCAGCTGGCTGTTTCCCGAAGCCTTCGACGAATTCCGCAAGCCCATTCCCCCCGGCGAACGCGGCGACATGATCGCCGCCTACTACCGACGTCTCACCCATCCCGATCGCGAGGTGCAACTGGCGGCGGCGCGGGCATGGTCCGTGTGGGAGGGCAGTACCCTGTCCCTGGTGCAAGACCCGGAGCGAATCAAGCTGTTCGGCGCCGACAACTACGCGATCGCGTTCGCCCGCATCGAGTGCCATTATTTCGTTAATCGAGGCTTCTTTCGGCGCCACGATCAGCTGCTTGCCGATGTGGGCGCCATCCGCCATTTGCCGTGTACGATCGTGCACGGACGTTACGATGTGGTAACACCCCTCAAGAACGCCTGGGACCTGTCGCGGGCCTGGCCCGAGGCGGACTTGCGCATTGTCGCGGATGCCGGCCATGCCATGACCGAGCCCGGGGTGATCCATGAGCTCGTCGGCGCCACTCGGCGCTACGCCAATCTGCCGCGCAGCTGAGGCTTCGCCCTAGCGTGGGGCTGCTTGCTGGGCGTCTGCCGGCAGGTTCAAGAGCGGAAGTGGCGCGCTGCCGTACATGTTGACGGGTAAATTCCCCGACCAGCGTTTGGCCACTTCGAGTTGAATGAGCGAGGTATTGGAGCGCAGAGCCTGACCCTGGGCCTCCAGCGCCTTGGCTTCGGCGAGACCCACCAGCTCCTTGCCTTTGGCCTGCGCGGTGGCAAGCAAGAGTTCGCCGTCCGCCTTACCGCGTGCTTGCTCGCGGACGGCGTTGGCTTCACCTTCGGCCTGAATCTTCTGGCGCTGGGCGACGACTTCGGCCTGCCGACGTTCCTGTTCCGACTGTTCGACCTTCGCCTTTGCAATCGCCGCCGCGTCGACGGCCCGGCGGTACTGTTCGGTATAGCGAATATCGTTGATTTGAAAGTCGACGATGGTAATGCCGAACAAGTCCAGGGCATCTGCGGTCAGCGCCTTTTGCACGGCAATCGCGACGTCACCACGATGTGCCGCGACCTGGGTAATATTCATCTTGCCCATTTCACGCTTGAAGCGGTCGATCATGAACGATTCAAGGTTCGCGCGGTAGTCGCGGTTGGTTGTAAAGACGCGCCGCACCTCGTTCTCATTGATGCGGAAGTTGAGGGTCACCAAGGCGTCAAGCTCCTGGTTGTCGACCGTGTAGGTGTTGAGATGATCTTTTTGCAAGCGCTGGATGCCGATCGGGTAGGTCTCGAGCCCGTTAACGAACGGTATGCGAAAGTGCAAACCGGGTCCGGCAACCGAACTGAACTGGCCAAAGCGCGTCAGCACGGTACGCTCGTACTCGCCAACCGTGAAAAACGGCGACATCAGGTAGAGCCCAAACAACAGGGCGACCAGCGCGACCAAGCCGACCAAACTGAAGAGGCCGCTCCTGGAAGCACCCCCCGCGCTGGGCAGTCGAGGTATCGAGAGTTGCGCCATGCTACGCCTCCTACGGCTTGCGAGGCCAAACGGCCGCGCAATATCTTCGGCCATTACGGTAAACGCTTAATGGCGATGGGCGATAGGGGCCATGGCCCCGCAGTTTCCCGCCCTTTGGGGTAGCGGGATGGCCGCGGCGCTCGACGGCCAGGTTTGCTCAGCGCTTTGCCTGGCCGGCCAGGCCTCCCGAACCGCCCGCGCCTTGAGGGCGGTGGGTAGAGCTTGGTTAGCGGAAGTTCGAGACGCGCTCGGCCAGCTCGAGAATTAGCCTGGCATTGTCGGCAGCCGGCGTGCCGGTCGGCTCACCCTTGTAAAATACCCGGGGATTGGACCAATGGGGGATGCGCGGACATCCTCCGCAACCGGCATTGTAGCTCATGATGTCGCGCCATTTGCCGCCATTGACGTAGCCATGCCCATAGGCGACCGGCGCCTCGTTTGCGTCCACAAAACGATCATGGCGGGCGCCGAGAATATGGCCGATCTCGTGGGCGATCGACATGGTGGTTGCTGCGCAGGCATGGTGTACGACGAAGAATGCCTCATCCGAGGTTGGGCCAATGCGCGTCGACAGTCCGCAACCCGTCGGATTGTCGATGATCAGGCCAACAATATCGGCGTGCTTCTCGTCGCGTAGCTTTGCGACGTTGCCGAACGGGCCAAGGCCGTCGACCATCGTGTAAAGATGCGTGAACTGGTCGTCCTCCGTTTCGTCATACTCGATCAGCTCGGTATGCACGAGCCGCAAGGTGATGTTGCCGATGCCGCTGTTCCTGAAGGTTGCGTTGGCCTCCTCGATCGCCAGCGCCAACAGATCGGCCGGTTCACGCACATAGCGCTTGGCGACGTTAGCGGTGTAAAGCACCATCACATCGATCGTGATCTTTTTCGCTTCTAAAGCCTGTCGCTCTGCATCCGCGAAGGGCGCGACGGCGGGCTCGGGGGGCGCCGTCGGCAATGGGGGCTCCTTGGCCGCAACCGGCACGCTATCGCGCCTGCTCCCCGGTTCGGGATGATCGGCCGGCAGCCGGCGGCGATCCATTTCCGCAAAGGCGTTAACGCCGCCGCCTAGGCTTTCGACCGTGAAAATCTTGCCATTGAAGACGAAATAACCCGTCAGCAGCGCGTTGCTCCATAGCATGAGCATTGCCCGCTCGCCGGTCTCGGGCACCTCTCCGTGCCAAATGACGCTACCGTCCTTTTGCAGCACAGACCCCTTTTTGACCAAGGTGACGGACCGGCCGTCCCCGAGCGGCAGCGTAACTTGCGCTCCAAAAGCCTCGCTCGGTGCCCCGGCGTAGCGCGTGTCCTGCGGGGTAGTCGGCGTGGCGATTTTGTCGACCATGGCCCGTTGGTCAGGCGTCAGTTGAGCCGTTCGCGGGTCGCCTTGCGCCAGGGCCGCGGGCATTTCGCAGCCAAGGACGCCCCAGGCAGCCGCCAGCAGAGTGAGGCCCCTAAAGCAACGCTTGGCGATTGCCTTGCTATGCGGCGCTCGCGCAGGTCGTTTCATTTTCGTGTGAACCGCAGCCCTCAAGGCGCGTTGATCCCTCTGTCGCCGTGAAAATCGGCGTTTTTTCCGAGGCGCGATATCGGGGAAAGACCCGAGCGGTGGCGTCGCCGGTTCCCGAGCACCTCGCAACGGCTCGGCTCAGGCTCGAGCCGACCCGCGTGCCTTGCCATAGACCTGGCCATCAACCTGGCCGCGGTCCCCGCGTTAACCGTTATTGAAGAAAACCCTAATCTGCATCGGGGAAACACCCGATGGCGCGATATCATTCAGGCGGTCACACTCCAAACGTGACCATCGCAAAGTGTCGGGGAACTGGGACCCACCAGGGTCTCACCAATACGCTGCACGGGAATGCAGACCGCACCAAAAGCTGGACATGCGACGTTGGCTACGAGCAAACCCGCCAACTCCCGCGCTCGGCCCGTTTGGCTGCCGAACGAGAGTGACGAGCTGTTGCGCTTGGCCGTGCAGGTCGGCGGGATCGGCATTTATGACTCCGACATCGAGCACAATCGAACCCGTTTCTCGCCGGAGCTTTGCGCCATTCTAGGCCTCCCGCCCGGAGCGGAGATGACCTACGCGGAGGCGTCCCGGCTTTTTGATGCGCGCGACCGAGCGGTCGTCAATGCGCGGGTGGAAGCGGCGCGTCGCTCCCCCGACGAGGGTAAGTGGGATGGTCTGCATCGCATCCTGCGGGCGGATGGAGCCGTTCGCTGGGTGGCCATTCATGGGCGGCGCTTTTACCGCGACACGCCCGATGGTCGCCAAGCCGTGCGCTCCATCGGCACGGTGATCGATGTCACGCACCTGAAGGAGACCGAGGCGGCGCTACGCGAGAGCGAACTTCGGCTGCGCCTGGCGCTGGAAGCGGCGCAAATGGGTACTTTTGAGGCTGATATTGCCGGCCAGACGGCGAGGATCGACGCCCAGGAGGCGCGTCTGCTCGGCCTACCCGCGGACACCCGAGTTGTCTCCGTCGACGAGCTGCGGGCGCGGATACCGCTGGCAGATCTGCAGGCAAGTGATGCCAAGCAGAGGACGATGGAGCAGAGCGCGGAGGCTTACCATCACGAGTTTCGCCTGCGGATGCCCAATGGCAGCGAGCGCTGGCTCAGCGCGCATGCGGCAATTCGAGGGGAGCGGATCGTTGGCGTAAATTTCGATGTCACGGAACGCAAACGCGCCGAGGAGGCACTGCGCGAAAGTGAGGCGCGCCTGCGCATTGCCACCAATGGGGCCGCGCTTGGCGTTTTTGAATGGGACATGAAGGCCGATCAGACGATCTGGGTTAACGACCGCATGTACGAAATCTTCGGGCATGCGCGGGCCGATGGAGCGCTGAGCCGGCGGCAGTTCGTCGAGAGGTATTTGCACGCCGACGACGTTCCGGCATTCGAGGGTGCCTTGAAGAATGCCCTGCGGTCGGCGGGTAATTTCCATGTCATCTGCCGCATCAAGCAGAAGAACGGCTCGCGACGCTGGCTGCAGCTGGACGGCAAATTCGAGTTCGCGGCCGACGGCGAGCCGCTCCGGTTGCTTGGGGTGGCTGCGGACATCACCGCCCGCAAGGTGCTCGAGCGCAAGACCCGGGAACTCTCCGAGAGATTGATAACGCTGCAGGAAGAAGAGCGTCAGCGCATCGCCCAAGAACTGCACGACTCCACCGCCCAACATCTGGTCGCTGCCAGCCTCACATTGATGGGGTTGAGGCCGAAGGGGCGATTGAAAGGCGACCAGGAGAGGCTTTGGAACGAGGTCGAGGCGTCGATGGGCGAAGCCCTGAAGGAGCTGCGCACGTTCACCTACTTGCTCTACCCCGTGGCCTTGCGCGCCGACGGTCTGCAGGCCACGGTGCAGCACTATGTCGACGGATATTCCAATCGCGCCGGCCTGGCCATCGGTTTCAAGCTGAGCCCGAAGGTCGACAATCTACCGTTCCGTACCCAGCAGTCGCTGTTTCGCATCCTGCAAGAGACGTTGACCAACGTCTATCGCCACGCCTCCGCTTCGCACGTCTCGATCCAATTGCGCTGGATCGCCGGCCGTATTCACATGGTGATAACGGACAACGGCCATGGCGCGGCGGGTGCCGTGGAACGCGATAGCCCGGATTTCCGTCCCGGTATTGGCATCCGCGGCATCAAGGCGCGCGTCGATCAGCTCGGCGGCGACCTCCGGATCCGGACCAGCTCGCGCGGTACGCGGGTTCACGTCGTCGTGCCCGTTGACTAGAGCCGAATATGGCCTTGCCGTTGCCGTTGGCCTTCTGCAGCACCGTCGCCTCCAACCCGGCTCTTGCGAACGGGCCGGTGCTGGCCGCCTTTGCTAGCTCCGGCGAGCCCGTACCGCGATATCGGCATTTACCGTTCGCTCGAACCCGGGTTTCCACCGATGCCCGAGGCGGAGTACTTGTTCGACAATACGCGCGAGGGAAAAACCGATGACCAGAATCCTCATCGCAGACGACCATGAAGTGGTGCGTTCGGGCCTCCGCAGTATTTTGGAGGCGCAGCCCAGATGGGCCGTCGTTGGCGAGGCCTGTGATGGTAAAGAGGCCGTCAGCAAGGCGCTCGAAACTCAGCCGGACGTCGTGCTGCTGGATTACTCGATGCCGATCATCAACGGCACCGAGGCCACTCGCCAGATCCGCGCGCGCCTGCCGCGCACCGAAGTCCTGATCTTTACCATGCATCAAAACGACACGCTGATTCAGGGTATTCAGCTGGCGGGAGCCAGTGGCTTCCTCCTCAAGTCCGACGCCAAGCGACACCTGATCCGGGCGATCGAGTCTTTGGCGATGCACAAACCCTATTTCACGGACAGTGTCTCGTGCACGGGGGACGGCGGCAAGGCGGCCAGTCAGTCACCCCTCACGACCCGCGAGCGCAGCGTCGTGCAATTGATTGCCGAAGGCTGTACGAACAAGCAAATCGCCAACGTTCTCAGCATTAGTCCCAAAACGGTGGAGACACACCGGGCCGCAATCATGCGCAAACTCGCGCTCTCCTCAAGTGCCTCGCTTGTCCGCTATGCGGTACGTAACGGCATTCTAACCGCATAGTCATCCAAGAGTCGGGGGCCGCATGTCACATTCCGCCAAGCGAACCTGTGGAACTTCCGATCTCTCCGTCCTGAGAGACGTGAACGTGCTGGTGGTCGAAGACAACTGGCAGGTCGCAAAAGCGCTGGAGTGCGCGCTAAAACAGCTGGAAATGCAGGTTTCCGGGCCGGCGTCGACCACGAGCGATGCCAAGCGGCTGGTCGCCGCACAAATGCCGACAGTGGCAATCGTCGACGTCAATCTCAAACGCGAGATGGCCTGCGATCTTATCGTCGAGCTGCACGAAAAGGGCGTTCACGTCATCGTCATTTCCGGATACGCGATCCCGCCGATCCCAAAGAAGAAAGCCGCGGTCATCCTGCAGAAGCCGTTCAGCGCCGAGGATCTCCTCACGGCCTTGCGAACCGTGGTCGTGGGACAGGCTACGAGCCACTGACGCCGGCGGCCAGGGCCCGCAAGGGCGGCCGCACCCTCCCAAGCAATGCCTCACGGCCCGTGATTGCCTTGCCCATCGCTTCCGCCCGGGCGGGGGCCGGTGAGGCAGCGACCCGACCGCCCCGCCACCAGCTCGTGCGCAAGGGGCTGGCTTTCGCGGCTTCAGCGCGAGGTTTTGGCCTTATCGGCAACGTCGCGGGCCAGCGCGGTGTTCATGGTGGGAGCGAGCGCCCGCGCGCTGGCGCCGCTCTCTTCTGGGTGCGCTTTTCTAGGCACTTGTGGCCCCTAAATTCCGGGCTGCGCCGGATACCCCCGCTCTGCGCATCCCGTCACCCTTAGGCGAACTCGGACGCAACAACCGCGCGCAATTCGGCTCGCGCCCCTTGCTGGCGCTCGGCGTCAATCGGCAACGGGCGAAAATGGACTTGGGTCATGTCGGGAAAGGTGCTGGCAACGATTGCGCAGACGTTGACCGTCGACGTCATCGACGCCATGGCAGACCGCGCGGAAATGGACCACGCCTCGGCCCGAAAGGCCGCCGAGCTCGCCGTGCCCGCAATCTTAAGCGCCTTGACGGAGCTCGTCGCGCGCCCGGACGGCGCCGCACGGCTGACGCGCGTGCTGGCACAGCGCTCGATCGGCCCGGGGCCGGCGCCTGACGGCCGCGGCGATGCCGCCGCCCCTGTGCTGGGTGCTGAACAGGCCGGCGCGCTTGCCTCGGCCATCGGCCGTTTTGTTGGGGCGCCGGAACGTTCGGCCTATGCCTTCCTCGACGACCTGACTTTGATGCTGCTGTGCACGCTCGCACGTGAGGGCGAGCAGACAAACGCCGGCGGCAAAGGCCTCGCCAATTTGCTCACGGCGGAAAAGGACCTCATCGCTGCGGCGATGCCCGCCGGATTGTCGAGCCTGCTTTGCGCCGACCCTTCTTTTCCTCGTCTGGGCGAGGTGGTCGGGACGATTGCCGAGCGCGGGACCGCGCGCAGGCCAATTCAGCTGTCAAGCAGGAGGGCTGCGACGGCTTCGGCCGGTCGGCGACGTTCCCAGGGGGCCCGAGCCTTTTGGGCGGTGTTGGTGCTCGCGCTGGCCGCAGTCGCCTGGTACGTGCTCGCTGCCAACATTAAGCAAACCGGCGGCGGAGGCGGTGATGTGGCGACTTGGCGCTTGCTGGAGGCGGCGGTTCGCCCGCGGGCGGAGGCCGATGTCGCAGACCTCGATCTCGCAAACCTCAAGGGGAGCGCGCCAGATCAAGGGACCGCCGTTCGCAAGCTTGCCGCTGAAACGCTAGGCGCCGCAAGGGATGTGCTTGCCGGCCTGGACGCGATCGCACCGGCGCTGGTGCGCCTCGGGCACTTTTTCGGCCTGCGTGAGGATGGCATCGCCGGTCCGGCCCTGCGCTTGCGGACCCGGCAGCATGAGAACGGCGATGCTGGGCCCTCCAACCTGGATACGGCAAGCGCCGACCCGCCCGGGCGCTGGCGGCTTCGCTTCGTCTCGCCGGAATTCAGGGCTGCCGTTTCCCCACCCTTCCCAACCGCGGTCGACAAGCCTGCCGGCCCTACCATCGCGGCACACTAAGAAGTTGGCCGTCCCGCCAAAGGTCCTGCTTGTGTCGAGGTTATGACAAAAATGACAACCGCAGTTGGCAAGGCATGCCTGGTCTTCATTTCCATCCACGTGCTGATGCTTGTTGGCATTTTGTTGCTGTCGGGGTGACGCTCGCCGGCCGCGGCCGCTACGCGCCGGCTGCTCCCCAGGCCAGCTCTCCCCCGAAAGGGGGAGAGGCAATGCTTCCCCCGATTTTATCAACTGGCCCGCAGCGGCGGCCTCTTCGCGCACCAGAGGCTTGCCGCTGTTCTGCCACGCCCTGGAACTTCCGATCACTGGGGGAGAGTTCTCGGGCGTGGCTCCTCACTTATCTCGCGCGGGGGGCGCGCGCTATCCGAGCCTGTTGCCCTCCATCGGGTTGGGCTGACGAACCTGCCCAGGTGTCACCGGTTGTGCCTAGGCCCTCGCTCTAGAACCCAGAGCGCGTTGCGCGCAGTGACAGTTTGGGCCGATTGCGGGCGATGCAGCGAAAGCCAACATGACAAGCCGATGTATCGACCGCTTGCGGATGTCGGGCCGCGGGTCGATAGCGCCGGCAATAGTTTGGCGCGCACAGGTAGGACCCGCCTTTGAGGACTTTACGCGGGATGCGGCTTTCGGGCTGGCAGGGATCGTAGCTCTCTTTCTCTTCGCCACCGCGGGGGTTTTTCGGAACGCCGCCTGGCTTGGTCGCATCCGGCTGGTGGCGGGGACTGAACCAGTCCGAGGTCCACTCCCAGACGTTGCCAATCATGTCGTAAAGGCCGTAGTCGTTGGCTGGGAAGGACCCGACCGGCGAGGTTCGTTCATAGCCGTCCTGAGCCAGGTTTTGCCAGGGAAACTGCCCCTGCCACGTGTTGGCCATCATCTTCCCTGCGGGGTGGAGTTCCTCGCCCCAGGCAAATTCGGCGTCGTCCTCGCCACCGCGGGCGGCGAATTCCCATTCCGCTTCCGTGGGCAGATCCTTCCCGGCCCAGCGGGCGTAGGCTAGCGCGTCTGGATAGGCGATGTGCACCACGGGATGCTCTGCGAGACCCTCAATGGTGCTGCCCGGACCCAGCGGGTGGCGCCAGTCGGCACCTTTCGTGAAGCCCCAGCAGTGTGCCGCGTGGTCGGCCTGGATGCGTTCGAGAGGACGCCGGAACACCAGGGATCCGGCATAGAGCAAGTGCGGCGGTGTACCAGGGCAGTGCTTGGGGTCCGGTGGTATCTCGGCGCGTGTGACGTAACCCGTTGCGCTCACGAACTTGGAAAACTGCGAATTAGTGACGGGGGTACGGTCTACCCAGAAGCCGGCAACCGCAACGCGGTGTGCGGGTGCTTCCTCGGGGTAGTGCCGATTTGACCCCATGCGAAAGGTGCCGCCCGGGATCCAAACCATATTGTCGCCCCACGGCTTGCGATGCGGTGCGCCGTGCTGCAGCGCCGCATCGATGTCGATCTCAGGTCTCATGGCTTCTCAGCTCCTTGCCGAACGCCGGCGGCGGGACCAATCGCGAAATGCGCTAGGCTTGCGGGCCTCAGCCGGCAAAGTTCGAGGCGGCTCGGTTTTCAACGGGTCGGTTTTTCCCGAAGAAGCATGTCGGCCGCTCTCACGAACGCATCGGGTGGCTATGGTTGCGTAGGCGCAACGAGAACCACAGCAGCAGAATGCCATATAGGATGGCATAGCTGCCGATGACGTAGAGCAACGCCAGCGCACCCACCCCGGGCCGTGTCAGGAGAATGAATCCGAACACGACCGAAAGTGCGCCACCGGCGATCAGCAACCATTCGTCGTTGATCTCCTTGCGAAGTTGAATCGCGCCGACGATCTGCATCACGCCGATGGCAATCGCCCAACACGCAATGAATACTTGCAGCACCACCGCCGTCAGGCCCGGCCACAGGAATGTCATGGCTCCAGCCGCGATGCCGAGCACGCCGACAACGGCGAGCCACCAGCGCGGCGTCGGAGTATTTCCCGTTATCGCAGCCGCAAGGGCAAAGATGCCATCGGCGAGAGCGAAGGCACCATAGAGCAGGACCAGCGTCAGCAGCGTGACGCCCGGCCAGATGAATGTGAGTACGCCGAATAGTATGGCACAGATCCCGCGCAACAGGATCAGCCACCAGTTTCGCGCCAGCGCGTGCAGCATGAACCGCGGCGCAAAGGGCGTGTTCGTGTTTACAGTGGTCGCCACGATCATGCTCCTTGTTCTGCTCAAAAAGCTTGGCTCAACGTGCCGTCGGTGCGACGGCGAGGTTTGCGGCCTTGTGCGGCCGGCTCCCAGACCTCGGGGCGCGCGCGCGCGCGCGCACCCTGACGCCATGAACTCCTCCTAACCGGCGCGCTGCACTCCTCAGCACTCGTTGCATGGGCTGACCGATCGCGGCATCCCAACACGGCGCAACCAGCCCTGAAATCGGTGATTACCCCGGCGACTTGCTGAAGAACTCCCGACGTCGTAGGACCGGCCGGGGCAGACGGCGTTCGGCAACGGCGCCACGCCGCGAATAGCCAGCGGCTGGACCTCGCGCGTGGCTTTTGCCGCGGAAGCTACCCCCGGCCATCCGAGTAACGGGCGGCGCGCGAGCACGCGCCGGCATTGAGGTCCGCTGTTCCCTTGCCAAAGTCCCGCCCGAAGCGCTTGAAAGCCTATGAGCTATGGCTGAACCAGATCACCGTTCCGGCGCGATCGTCGATGGCAATGGTATCCGGTTATAGTAGGCGAATACTTGTCGGGCCTTGGTAAAGTCGGCTGGTTAATCCATTGTCGCAGTTTCGCACGATGGGGGACGACAGGCCGCCAATACTAGCTCGGAAGTTGCACGCATGGGGCTTTGCAATGGCTTGAACTAATGAAACACTGGTCCCATCTCAAGCGGAAAGAGCAAATTGTTCCTCAGGTCTTAAAGCTTGGGGCATCCGGGTTAGTTCTACTGGGCAGAGGGTTGCAATACTGTAGGCTGATAATCTAGCGGCCCTTTCGTTGAGTAGAGCTCATTGCTGGGGTCGCAATGGAGCGCCGACTACGATGATCCGCATTCTCATTGCAGACGACCACGAGGTTGTGCGCTCGGGACTTCGCAAGATTCTGGAGTCACAACCGACCTGGGAGGTCGTCGCCGAAGCGGGTGATGGCAAGGACGCGATCAGCAAAGCAACCGAGACCAAACCCGACGTTGCCGTCCTCGACTACTCGCTGCCTCTGATCAATGGCATCGAGGCGACCCGACAGATTCGTGCCCGCCTCCCTAAGACGGAGGTGCTTATCTTTACGATGCACGACAACGAAACGCTGATCCAGGAGCTGCTGAAAGCGGGCGCGCGTGGCTACCTGCTGAAGTCGGATGCGAAGCGACACCTAATTGGTGCCATCGAGTCGCTCGCCGGCCACAAGCCCTTCTTCACGGCCAAGGTTTCGGAGGCTCTGCTCGATTCGTTTCTGGCGCGACCGGCGCGGGAGGGATCGACGCTGACCAATCGCGAACGTGGCGTGGTACAGCTGATCGCCGAAGGTCACACGAACAAGCAGATCGCCAACATTCTCAACATCAGCCTCAAGACCGTCGAAACCCACCGCGCCGCGATCATGCGAAAACTTAATCTGTCCTCTTCCGCGGGTCTCGTGCGCTACGCCATCCGCAACAAGATCGTCGAGCCGTAGCCAGGGGCCGGCTGCGGCACGTCACCGGCCTTGGCGAAAATAAGGGCCAAGGCGGCACCGGCAGTCCCGACCACGCGACGATGCCGAGGCAATCGCGGCCTTGTGGTCGCTTGCGCTCATGCGCGCGGCGCCGCGCAATGGCCTGGTCCGGTCGGCCGACGCTTGTGGCGTGCACGATGTCTCTTCGCCGCTCGACGGCGCGCCCGCCGGCGGGCAAGGCAACGCCAGCGCCGTTCACCCTTCCAGAGCTGGCAAACAACGGCCGGTTATGTCCGCGGCTAGCCGGCGGCGCGCCCGGTGTTCGATTAACCAGGGGTGGACGGTCGGTCGGAAGGTCGCAGCTCGCCTCGGTACGGGCCAGGGCGCTTCCGGGCGAACGAGGGGATATTGTCTTTGCGACCCTCGATCTTTCTCAACGGGTAGGTAGGCCCAACGTCGGCGCTCGCGCCCACACTCCACCCGCAGTCCCCGGGGGCGAAACGGCGATCCTGCCAGCCCGCCCAAAATCGACGCCTATGCGCTGACGGCGCCGCCGCGCAGCTTGCACCGTGCGCGCAAACCCTCGGCCAGGATGCGAGCTCGCGCGCACCGGCCGAGCTTGGGGTGTCGGCGCGCCCTGCGTCCCGAAATCGCCGATGACCTCTTTCGCGGTCCCGGCGTTCGCGGTCCCGACGCCGCCCGCGCTGTAAAAAATCATAAAATCCGTGCCAAGGGGCTCAGACCTCCCCCAGGGCAGAGGCGGCGCACGCCGGGCCAAAATCAGATCATGCCAGGTCTACCAACGTCCGCGCCAACCGTAGCCAGCCGATCGCCAATAGCCGTAGCCGTAGCTCGGTGCGTAGTAGGCACTGTAAAGGGGAGGCGAATAGTATACGCGCGGTGCGGCGGGAACAAAGGCGACCACGGGGGCGGGGTTGAACGCCGGCGCCACGTAGGCCCTGCTATATCCCCAAGATGGTCCGTAGCCATAGTAACCATAACCGGCACCTCCGCAGGCGCACCCGTCGCAGGCCGACGCTGGCAGCGCGCCCAGCATTCCAGCGGCTGCAGCCATCAACAGCTTGGACCCAATCCGCCGATACATGCGCGCGCTCCTTGTCTCGATTTCAACGTCTCGCTTGCCGCTCTCAGCATCAACGACCGTGACGTGTGGTATGACAAACCGACATCCGGTTTTGTTTTTAATTTTTCTGGCTGCGAATCCGGGAGCATCGGCTCGCGTTAGACGCGGACAGGGCGGGGTGCGCGCCACGCCGCACCTTGCGTCCGAGCAGATCTGACCGGCGCCATCCGTTGCCTCGTGCGGTGCCCGGGGCGGCTACGAAGCGCCCGTGGCGTGCGTGTTGAAGATGCGCAGCACGTGCTGCTTGCGTCGAGCTTGGTCGGAAGAGCCCATTTTCTGTGTCGGCGAGCAGCGGCAAGGCTTCGCGCGTTGCAGCAAGGACGCGGGCCAATGGCCCTAACATGGGCATGGTGAAGCGCGGCCTTGCCACGACACCGGCGCCCAGCACGCCCAGCACCATGGCTTCCTCGCCCGCGCGCCCTCGCAAATAGCGGATCGCCAGTCGCCGTACCAAACCATCTGCATTGGCGGTCGGCCTCGGCAATCCCACGCCGAGGCGGTTCGGGTAAGCCCGGATGGGCATAGGCCATTGTTCCACGGCAGATTTGCGTTGGTTGGGCAACAAGGAGAGCTCTCGTGCGCCGAACAATGCTTGTCGCCGTCATCGCCGTGGCGAGCGGATCACTGCTCTTTTGTGAGGGCGCCGCTGCCCAGTGGTTGCCGGACGGCATCGACAATCCGAGACCACGCTACTACGACTATCATCCTCCCGGGGTCTTCTATGGGGACGCAGCCCCCGTGGGCTTTGCCGCCTCTGGCTACGGCGTGGCGCCCTATATTGCAGGTCCGGCTCCCGGAACTGCTGGCTATGGCTACGGCGCGCCCCCCTCTCCCGGCGGCGTTGCACCGATCGCCCCGCGACCTCTTTGTGGGGTCTATCGGTATTGGCGCGATGGCGTCTGCCTCGACAGACGTGGCTACTGAGG
>DASTMQ010000567.1:0-13602 GCA_035714005.1 Hyphomicrobiaceae bacterium | reverse complement strand
TCCAGAAGTCGAAAGCAACATTGTCTTCTTCGACCCAGGCGCGAGCGGGCGCAAGCCGAAGGAGATCGTCGCCGCCTTGGCGCAGAACGGCGTGCGCATGAACACCTCCTATGGTGGCATGATCCGAGCGGTTACCCACCTCGACGTCACCGCCGAGGACATTGAGGCCGCCGCCGACGCCTTCGCCCGGGTCCTGGGGGCGGATCGGGCAAAGCCTGCCAGGCCTAATGCCAATTAGCCCCGGCCCGCGCCCCCCGCCGGACGCAACTGCGGCGGCGGAGGTCGGGCGCGGTCCGAGATCGGCTGCTTGCTCTACTTGAGCCGATCGAGGGCGGAGACGTCCTCGCCACTCCAGTACGCGGGATCCGTCCAACCGTCTTCGTCATAGTCCGCCATGCACTGCTCGACCAGGGCTTCCATTTCCTTGAGGGAGCCCGAGCCTTGGGCGTGTTGCAGGGGAAACAGGCGCACCAATTCGTGGCTGCCGGCGTAGTTCATCTCGTAGAGTTCGTGACGCGCGCCGAATTCGCTGCCGATGGCATCCCATAGCAACTTCATGACCTTGATGCGCGCTTTGTAGTCGATGCCATTCGATCCGCGGACGTACTTTTGCAGGTATTTGTCGATCTCGGGGTTCTTGAAGTCCCGCGCGTGGCTCGGCAGGTAAATAAGACCCGAGGCGATGACCTTCTCCACGATCGAGCGCACGGCCGGGTAGGCCTCGGTGGCAAACAACCGATAGGCAACCGAGGCCCGCAGGTTGGGAAGCAGCGCGCCGTTCACCCACGGCTCGGGGTTGCAAGCCATGGCATCGCTCAGCGCCCAGAAGAGGTTGCGCCAGCCGATCACCTCGCCGACCTGGACCTGCACGCCGCGAAAGGCCTCGACACCGGTCGCGCGCGCCGCCTTCAGCAATAGCCCGGCAATGAAGTCGAGCTTGACGGCGAGCCGTGTACAACCCTGCATGGTGAAGCCGTTGACAAAGCCCGAACGCGGATAGAAGGCCTTGAGGCGGTCCACATCACGATGGATGAACACGTTTTCCCAGGGAATGAAGGCGTTGTCGAACACGAAGATGGCATCGTTCTCGTCAAAGCGGCTGGTCAGCGGATAGTCCCAGGCAGAGCCGCTGGCCGCGGCCGCCATCTCGTAGGAGGCGCGGCAGATGAGCTTGATGCCGGGCGTGTCCATTGCCGCCATGAACATCACGACCATGCTGTCGTCGTTGATGTCCTGACCCATGTTTTGGCCCACGAAGTTGTAGTGCGTCAGCGCCGAGTTGGTGGCGACGACCTTGGCGCCGGAGACGAAGATGCCGGCATCGTTTTCCTTCTGGATGGAAATGTAGACGTCTTTCACCTGATCGACGGGCTTGGCCCGATCGATCGGGGGATTGACCAGCGCGTGATTGATATAGAGGACGGCTTCCTGCCCGCGCGCGTGCCATGCGCGCGCGTTGGCGGCGAACTTGCCATAGAACTCGGCGTTGGCGCCCAGCGTATTGAGAAATGCGGCCTTGTAGTCCGGGCTGCGGCCCATCCAGCCATAGGTAATGCGGGCCCAGGCGGCAATGGCATCGCGCTGTGCGATCAAATCTTGCCGCGAGCGCGCGGCCTTGAAGAAGCGATGCGTATAACCGCCTGAACCGGTATCGGTCTCGGCCGTGAGCAGGTCTTTGGATTTTGGCGCGTGCAGGGCATCGTACAGCTTGGCCACGGATTGAGCCGCATTGCGGAAGGCCGGATGCCGCGTGACATCGCCGACCTTCTCGCCGTAGATGTAGACCTCCCGACCGTCGCGCAGCGACTGAAGGTACTCTGCGCCCGTAAACGGCCGTTTCTTGCCGGCAAGGAGACGTTCCGGAACTTCAGACATTGGTTCAACCCCCAGGTGGCCGAGGCTCGCGGCCCAAGCCGCTAGCATAGCTGGAGCAGCACAGGGTAGATCGAACAATGATCATCGAGAACGAGGCCTCGGTCACGACCGCCGTGATCGAGGCGTTCAGCCGCACCGAGAATTCGCGCAGCCGCGAGATCCTGCTTTGTCTGGTGCGCCATCTGCACGGCTTTGTGCGCGAGGTGCGCCTGACGGAGGCGGAGTTCCACGAGGCGGTCCGGCTCATTGCGGCGCTTGGGCAACACACGACCGCCTGGCACAACGAGGCGATGCTGATGTCGGGATCGCTCGGCGTCTCTGCCCTCGTGTGTCTCCTCAACAATGGCAATGGCGGCCAGACCGAGACCCAGGCCAATCTGCTGGGACCGTTCTGGCGCGACGACCAGCCCCTTTGCCGCAGCGGCGACAGCCTCGTGCGCTCGCCCACGGCGGGGCCCGGCTTGATCTGTCGGGTCGAGGTCGTGGACGGCAACAATCGACCGCTCGCGGGCGCCGAGGTTGACGTCTGGCAGTCCTCGCCGGAGGGCCTTTATGAAAACCAGGACGCCACCCAGGCCGAGCTGAACCTGCGCGGCCGCTTTCTCACCGACGAGGAGGGTCGGTTTTGCTTCCGCAGCGTCAAGCCCGCGGGCTATCCGGTGCCCATCGACGGCCCCGTCGGGGAGTTGATGGCGGCGACGGGCCGGCACAATTTTCGACCTGCGCACCTGCACTTCATGCTGTACAAGCCCGGTTTCAAGACGCTGATTTCACAGATCTATTGCCCCGACGATCCATACCTTGCCAGCGATGCGCAGTTTGGCGTCACCCGGGCCCTGATCGGCAACTTTCAGCGGCACGATGCGGCCGAGGACGCCGTGGGCCTGCCGGCGCCGTGGTATTCCCTCAACCAACGCTTCAGGCTGGAGCCGGGCGAGGCCAGCCGGCCGCGGGCGCCGATCGGGGGCAAAGCGCCGCAGGCGGCGCCTTCGGCCCAGGGCCGCGGGGCGGGGCCCTCAGCCTAGACGAGCGCCTGCTCGAGATCGCCGATCAGGTCGAGCGTGCTTTCAAGCCCCACGGACAAGCGCAACAGGTCGGGCGGGCATGGCGAGCCGGCTCCCTCGATACTGGCGCGGTGCTCGAGCAAGCTCTCGACCCCGCCCAGGGAGGTTGCCCGCTTCCACACCCGCACCTTGGCCGCCGCCGCCACCGCGGCCGCCGCGCCACCCTTGACGCGCACCGACAACATCCCCGCGAAGCCACCTTGCATCTGGCGACGCGCGACGGCATGGCCGGGGTGGGACGGCAAGCCCGGATAGAGCACCGCCTGCAGCCGTGGATGTCCCTCAAAGTGGTTGGCGATAGCCAGCGCGGCGGCGCATTGGTGGCGCACGCGCACGTGCAAAGTGCGCATGCCCCGCAGCAGCAACGCCGCCTCGAACGGCCCGAGGATGCCGCCCAGCATGCTGCGCAGCCGGCTTGCCCGCTCGAATTCGACACCCTGGCGCGCAAACACCAGGGCCCCGGCGACCGCGTCGGAATGCCCGTTGAGGTATTTGGTCGCCGAATGCATGACGAGGTCGGCGCCCTCGGCAATGGGCTGCGTGAGCACCGGCGTCGCCACGGTCGAATCGACGGCGAGCAGCGCCCCTGCCGCGTGCGCCAGCTTGGCCGCCGCGGCAATGTCGGTGATGGTCCACAGCGGATTGGCGGGCGTTTCAAGCCAGACGAGCTTGGTGGCCCCGGGCCGGATGGCGGCCGCGATCGCCGCCGGGTCGGCGCCATCCACAAAGCTGGGCTCGATGCCGAAGCTCGGGGCATCTCGGCTGATCCAATCGCGCAAGCCCCAGTACATCACCTTGGGCGCCACGACATGTGCCGGCCGCTCCAGTGCCAAAAACGCCATGGTGGCCGCCGTCATGCCGGAAGCGACCACCAGGGCGCCAGCGCCGCCCTCCAGCTCAGCCAGCACCCGTTCGACCTGTCGCACGGTGGCATTGTCGGGCCGGCCGTAGCTGAAGCCCTTGCGATATTGATTGTCCGGATCGCGAACAAAGGTTGTGGCGAGATGTACGGGCGGAACGATGGCGCCCGTTGCCTCATCGCCAGCATCGCCAGCCTGCGCCGCCACCGTTTCCGGGGCCAGGGTGTTTCTCGTCATGGCTTGCTCGCGCTTTCTCGGTCAAATCAATCGGCCGCGGTCCGGCCGCAAACGCCTGGCCCGCGCCGGCCCGCGGTTTCCCTGCCATTCATGCGCGATGGTAGGGATGGCCGGCAAGTATGGTGGCGGCTCGGTAGAGCTGCTCGGCAAGCACAATGCGCGCCAGCTGGTGCGGCAACGTTATGGTTCCGAACGAGAGCCTCATCTTGGCCGCCCCCAGAATATCGGCGGCCAGGCCATCCGGTCCACCAATGGCGAAGGCCAACCCCCTGCTGCCCTCGTCGCGGATTTTGGCCAATAGCTCGGCAAAGCCGGCGCTGGTGCAGGCTTTTCCCGCCGCATCCAAGGCGATGACGGTCTCAGCATCGCGGGTCAACTTGCGCAGCGCCGCGGCTTCCTCGGTTTTGCGCTTGGCGACGCTCGCGGCCTGGCTCTCGGCAGCTTCACCGCACTCGACGGGGGCGAAGCCAAGCCGTCGACCCGCAGCTTCGAACCGGCCGCGATACCTTTCAAACAGCACCCGCTCGGGTCCGTCCTTGAGACGGCCGATCGCGGCAATGACCACGCGCATGACGCAGCGTCCCTGCCTTCACGAAAAGGACGCCGAGACCTCGCAAGCCCACAACACCGCCGAACTAGTGCGTCGTCGGATCGCTCGGGCGCTCGGCCGACCACATCTTCTCGAGATTATAAAACTCGCGCACCTCCGGCCGAAACACGTGCACGATGATGTCGCCGGCGTCGATCAGCACCCAATCGCACTGGGGCTGGCCCTCGATGCGCGCGCGACCATAGCCTGCATCTTTCAGCTTATGCTGCAGTTGCTCGGCGATCGCGCCCACGTGCCGGTCCGAGCGGCCGGAGGCGATCACCATATAGTCGCCGATGGAAGATTTTCCCTTGATGTCAATCGCCACCACCGCTTCGGCCTTTGCCTCGTCGAGCGCGGCCGTGATGATCGCGAGAAGGGCTTCCGAGCCGTGTTCAGGAGACACGAGTTCGGCCGGAGGCGTGCTCGTGCGAGCACCCTCAAGTGCGGTTGGCATCTTGTGTTGATGGTCCTTTCGTCATTAAACCCTTATCGGGGTGGGCAAACTGTCGGGCTCTTTCGGCCCGGGCCGGCCCTCAACCCCGGATCCCGTCCCCAACGGCTGGGACTCAAGTCAAGGATAGAGGGCGACGGCCGCCGCTTTCAAGAGGCTTGCGGTGTTCCCTTAAGCGGCCGGCGCCGCGACCGCGTCTCGCCGCGCCCTACGACCCGGGCCGGCGCACGATCGGCCTGTGGCGGCTCGGAAACGGTAGCGTCACCGGTGCGTGCCCGAGCAGCCTCGGACGGGCGTCGACTGGCGCCCAAAGCCGCGGCAGCAGGCTCTGCCGACTGTGTCTTTCGAGCAACAGAGGGGCGACGCTGTCGCGCCTTGCGGCGCAGGTCCGTGGAGGACAGCGGGGACAGCGGTCCGGTCAAAAAGGTCCACGCCGGGGGTGGCATCGCCACCAAGCCGCGCGCCTTGGTTTCGGGGACCTGGCTCGCGGCGAAGGCGCGCGCCGCCTTCGAGGCAAGCGCCTTGAGCCGCCAACCCGGGCGATCCACGACGACGATGGGAACCATCGTCAAGATCTCCCGCCAGCGTTGCCAGCGGTGGAAGCCGGCCAAATTGTCGGCCCCCATGATCCAGACGAAGCGCACCAGCGGGCTGCGCCGCTTCAAGAAGGCGAGGGTTCCGGCCGTATAGGCAGCCGGCAGATCCCGCTCGAAGGCGGTGACCACGATGCGCGGATTTTTGGCCATCGCCCGGCACAGCACCAGCCGCTCGGCGAGCGGGGCGAGGTCGCCCGGTGCCTTCAAGGGATTGCCGGGCGTCACCAGCCACCAGATCTGGTCAAGTCCCAGTCGCTTGAGAACGATTTCGGAAATTTGGCGATGGGCAAGGTGGGGAGGATTGAACGAGCCGCCGAGGAGGCCGATGCGTTGGCCCGGTGCCGTCAAAGGTAAACCCTTGATGTGGCCGAAGCGATCTGGAGCAAATTGCGGCATGAAGGACGTTGCGAGGAGGGCTCGCCAGGACGGGTGACGTTTGTGGCAGTCTAGCTTAGGGGCATTGGCGCCCGAAAGGCCCTTCGCTGCCGCTTGCGCGGGCAGCGCTCGGGACCGCTTGCCAATAAATGCGGCAGCGGGCCGCGCTGTGCATTGAGCTGGGGTATTGAGCCTGGACTAGGAAGCACCGCGGCGCAAAACCGTCGATGCCAGCAGGCCAGCAGCCACGGCAATTGCCACGGTTGCCAGGCCATAGAACATCGGATGCTGGAAAGCGAAGGCGTGCAGATAGCGCTCCACCCCCTCGCGTTCCAGCGTGAGGCGCACCGAGAACTGGCTCAACAATTGATCGTCGCGAAAGAGGTAGACGCGCGTATCGAAAGGCCCCACCGTTACATTGGCCGGCAGTTCGATGGTGGACCGGAACAAACTGCGTCCGATGAATGCCACCCCGTACTGATCCTGGACGTAGAGCCCCTGCTTCTGCTTCAAATTGATGATGGCTTCGCGAAACTCCTTCACGTCCTCGGTGGAGAGGGCTTGCGCCTGTCCGAAAGCGGGCGGGAAGCGCAAATGCTGGAAGCCCATGCCATGGGAGGCGCGAAATTCTTCCGGCGCAATCTCGTCGATCGGGCGTGTGGAGGCGATGGCGTAATAGCTGGGCACCAGGTCGAAGGTCGCTGAGGAGGTGTTGAGCCAGAGGCCGGCGACATTGCTCTTGCGCCGAACCACTTGTCGGCTCGGCACGCCTTCGACCACGATCACGATGTCGTAATAGCCGGATTCGGCGCTTGGTTGCTGGCTGTTGTCAACGGCGCCGAAAATGACGATTTCGGTACCGCTGAACGAGGATGTCACCGCAACGTTGCGGGCCGAAACGTCGGCCTGCACCGATTCCTTGGCACCGGGCTGTTGCTCGCGCTTGACCTCCTCGACCTTGCTCAGCGGCGTTTCCTTGGCCACGGGCGGCGGCGCGGGCGGTTTTTTGCGCTGCGCCTCACCCTGGGTGGCAAGTGCAACGATGGCCGCCGCCGCCAGCCCGGCGAGCAGCAGGGCCTTGGTTTTTTTGCCTGGTCTGGCGGAGGTCAAGCAACTGCTCCCGCTGTGGCCGTCACCGGAACGATCGACCGAGCCGGCCCTCCGACGCGCGGCCCTGACCGCCTCGCCGATAACCGCCGGCCGTCAACGCCGGGCACGCCGTCCCCAGCATAGCGCACCATGTGCGGCTGCAATTCAAGCCTTAGGCGGCAAGAAAAATGGCGCCGCGCGCCGGCGCGTGAGCGTTGGCCCGAATGCCCGGGGCTTGGGCCCCGTCTTCGGCGCTGTCGGCAGCTGCTGCCCCAGCGCTTCCACGGGCTTGGCCTTTCGAGCCGCCGCGCCGTCGGCCGGGCGGCAGCACAGGAGAGCGCCGCCCGAACGCGCGGGTCCGGGCGAGGCCCGCTAGTCCTTGGCGTGCCAGTGCCAGTTGCTGGTGCTCCAGTCGCATCGGGCCGGCCCGCGAGCATCTCCGGCGGGGTCGAGCGGTTCGCAGCCCGCCTCGGGGAGGGTCTCGCCCAGTGCCCGTGCCCCCTCCCGATAGGCCTTGAGCAGGAGATCGCGATCGGCGTCGGGATCGGTTTGCCCCGCCAGGGCTTGATCGGCCGGGCGCTCGCCGGGTCGCACCGCGTCCAGGCGATCGGTGATCTGGCCCACGGCACGGTGAATGGCCCTGAGCACGTCGACCGCGGCGCGGGCATCCTGTCGCCGTGCGAGGAGGCTGCTTTTAAGCAGTGCTTCCACGCGGTGCACCGGATCCCGCTCTGGACTTGGCGGGGCTGGGGCAAGCGGGGCCGTCGCGGCCAAACCCTTGATCTGGGCGACCACCTCGCGCAGGTGTCCGTCGATGGCATCGAGACGACCGAGCTCGGCTCGGGTGTGTTCGACCTGGACCGCAAGGTCACAAATGAGCGCGTCCACGCCGCCGAGGCTGCGCGCGCCCGCCGCGGACGTGGCCGGTCTCGGGGCTGTGGCTGCCACCTGCTCGAGTTGGCAAAGGCGTTGTTCGAGTGGCCCCAGCCATTGGGCCGGATCGAGGCCCGGCAGGGCCTGCGTGAGGCGGTCGGCAAGGTCTGCCAGGCGGGCATCCAAGCCGCTCGCACCTGGCCCGCGCGGCTCGGCCGGCCCACCGGTCGGCCGCGCCGACCCAGGACGGCGGTGCCATGGACGTTGCTGGTCCTCGAGCGCGGCCATCTCCCAAACGCGCATCAAGGCCTCCGCCGTCGCCGCATCCCAGGGATCGGCGGCCGCGGTCGGCGAAGGCGCCACCGCGGCAACCGGCCGCGCTGGCGCCGGCGGCAGCTGCTCGAGCCAGGGGTCGTCGCTTTCCCAGGCGCAACGCAGCCCGGCGATGCCCGCTTTCAGCCCCTGCAGCGCGTCGGCCACGCCCTCGAACAGGCCCGAGCTTTGGCCGTCGAGCGCCGATCGGGTCGTCTCGATCCGCGTGGATAGGCAGTCGAGCCGTGCAGCCAGCTGTTCGAAGGCCTCGTTGTGATGCCATGCGGCCTCGCCTGCCTCGGCGGCCGCACCGCGCCGCGGCGCCAGCGAGTGCCGCCCGTTCTGCCACCAGGCCGGGGGGGCCGCCTGCTGGCTCGGGCCGGGCTTGATCGGCGAAGGCTGAGGCATGTGACAATCCCGGGACAGCAAATGGCGGGCGCCCGCGCGCCTGGCGACCGGCAGGCAATGGAGGAGGCCTTTTGCGTGCCGGCCAAAACACTGCCAGGCGCCTGAACCAACAGCACACGTTCAAAGGCTCCCATCCAGCCTCGCAATCTGCCGTAAAGTTTCGGTTAAGTGGGCGCGTGGCGATGCGAAGAAGCCGCTTTCTGTCGCGGCGGTGTTCGACCGCTGCATGCCTGCCACGCCGTGAGCCCGGTCGTTGCCCGGGGCGGCAGAACCTGCCTACACTTCGCCGGCAACAGCGAGGGAGCGGGCATGGCCTGGCGGATCGGCGTTGATATCGGCGGCACCTTTACGGATGTGGCGCTGATCGACGAGGCGAGCGGCCGCATCGGGGTGGCAAAGACGCTCACCACCCCGGCCGACTTTACCGAGGGCGTACTCTCGGCGCTGCGGCTGGCCATGCAGCAATACGCCATCAGCTCAGCCGATGTCGACCTGCTGGCGCACGGAACCACGGTCGTCACCAACGCCATCCTGGAAGAAAAAGGCGCCCGCGCCGCCCTGGTGACCACGCGCGGCTTTCGCGACGTACTGGAGCTGCGCCGCTCCTCGCGCCCCGACCTTTACGACCTCTTTCAGGACGCACCGGCGACCCTCATTCCGCGCCGCCGGCGGTACGAGATCAGCGAACGGATCGGTGCCGATGGCCGTCTGGTGCAGCCGCTGGCCGAGGAAGAGATTGCCGGCCTGATCGCGCGGCTTCGCGCCGATCGGGTGGAGGCCATCGCCGTATCGCTGCTGTTCAGCTTTCTCAACCCGGCGCATGAGGCGCGGCTCGGGCGCAGCCTGCGGCAGGCATTCCCGCACACCCCCATCTACCTGTCGAGCGAAGTCCTCCCGGAAATTCGCGAGTTCGAGCGCACCAGCACCACCGCCGTGTGCGCCTACGTCGGCCCGATCCTGGCGTCCTATCTGACGCGGCTGCAGCAGGCGACGCAAGGGCTGGGTCTGCCACGCCTTTATGTCATGGGCTCGAACGGCGGGGTGTTCGAAGCTGCCGAAGGTATCGCCATGCCGGCCATCGCCGTGGAATCGGGACCGGCCGCCGGCGTGGTGGCGGCGGCTCTCGCCGCCGGGCAAACAGGGCGCTTGAACCTGTTATCGTTCGACATGGGTGGCACCACCGCCAAGGCGAGCCTCATTCGCGACGGACAGTATGAGACGACGCCGGAATACGAGGTCGGCGGCAAGGCGAGCGGCAATCGCACCATGAACGGCACCGGCCATCCGATCCGAGTGCCGGTCATCGACCTTGCCGAGGTTTCTGCGGGCGGCGGCTCGATCGCCTGGGTGGACCGCGCCGGCGCCCTTCGCGTCGGCCCAAAGAGCGCGGGGGCCGTGCCCGGACCCAGCTGCTACGGGCGCGGCGGCGTACAGGCGACGGTGACCGACTGCAACTTGCTGTTGGGCTACCTCGACCGCGCCTCCCTCCTCGCCGGCGATCTGCCGATCGATTACGCGGCGGCCGAGCGCGCGGTGGGCGCCCAGCTCGCCGAACCGCTGAAGCTTGAGGTGCGCGCCGCCGCCGCCGCCGTCATCGATGTGGTGAACCATGCGATGGCCGAAGCGCTGAAGATCGTGTCGGTCCAGCGCGGCCACGACCCGCGCGAATTCACCCTTGCAGCCTTTGGCGGCGCCGGGCCGATGCATGCCGCCGCCCTCGCCGAAGAGCTCGACATGGCCGAAGTCGTCTGCCCGCCGATCCCGGGCGCGTTCTCCGCCTTGGGCCTCGTCGGGTCTGATCTCAAACGCGACTATGTGCGCACGGTCTACACCACCACGGCCACCGCCGAGCCGGCCGATCTGGAGGCGGCCTTCCAGCTCCTGGAGCAGCAGGGGGCGGCCATGCTCGATCGTGCCCGGGTAGAGACGTCGCGACGGCGCTTCGTGCGCAGCGTCGATGCCCGGTATGCGCGACAGTCCTACGAGCTCACCGTGCCGGTGCCGGCGCGCCGCCTTGATGCCGCGGGGCTTGCCGCCCTGGCGGAGGCGTTCCACGCGCGCCACCATCGCACTTACGGCCACGACAATCGCGGTGAACCGGTGCAGCTTGTCAATCTGCGGCTTGCCGCGATCGGCAGCGTCGCTCCCCTCAGCATGCGCCAGGCGCCGGCCGCGCGGGGCACGGATCCGGCGAAGGGACGCAGATCCCTATGGTTCGGCGGCAGGCGTCACGAGGCGGCGGTGCTCGATCGAGCGCGCATGCCGGCGGGCTGTACGGTGGTTGGGCCGGCGGTGATCGAATCACTGGAGTCGACCATTCTGCTGCCACCGAGCTGGCAGGGGCGCATGGACGAAAGCGGCTTCGTCTGGCTCGCACGCGCACACCCCCGGGGAGATGACCGATGAAGGACGCGCCCGCAGTCAGCGATCCGGCCGCGTTCGAGATCGTCAAGAATTCATTGTTCAAGATCGCCGAGGAAATGCGCGTCGTCCTGTGCAAGACGGCCTATTCGCCGATCCTGAAATCGGCCGGCGATTTCTCCTGCGGCGTGTTCGATCGCAACGGCGACATGGTCGCACAGGGACCCGACCTGCCGATCCACTTGGGTTCGATGCCTGATGCGGTGCGCGCCGTCGTCGCCGCCTTTGGCGCGGACGCGGCCGAGGGCGATGTCTTCATCCACAATGATCCCTACCAGGGCGGCAGCCACCTGCCCGACGTCAACGTCGTGCGGCCGGCCTTCCATGACGGCCAATTGCTGGGCTATGCCTGCCTGAGGGCACACTGGCCCGATGTCGGCTCGGCCACCCCCGGCAGCTACGGTGCGGTGAGCGAAATCTACGGCGAGGGTCTGCGTCTGCCGCCGCTGCGGCTGGTGGCGCGGGGGGTGATGAGCGCGGACCTCGAAAAGGTCATCTTTGCCAACGTGCGCACGCCGGATGAGCGCCGGGGTGATCTCGGCGCCCAGCTTGCGGCCACCCTGCGCGCAACCGAGCGCCTCAAGGCGCTGGCGGGACGTTACGGCACGCACCGGCTCCTCAATTATCTGGCCGAAGTGATGGACTATTCCGAGCGGCTGATGCGCGCAACCTTGCGCGATCTTCCCGACGGCATCGGATCTTTTGAGGATTTCTGCGACGGCGACGGCATCGCCGATGACCCCGAAGGCGGCGACGCACCGTTTTGGATCCGGATGCGGGTCGAAAAGAGCGGCGAGCGCTTGCTGGTCGATTTCGCCGGCTCCGATCCGCAGGTCAAGGGCCCAATGAACGCGCCCCTGTCGGTGACCGCCTCGGGCATCTATTGCGGGCTCAAGATGGCCGTCGATCCCAACAGTCTCATTCCGCCCAACTCCGGATGTTGGCGTACCATCGAGGTCAGGGCGCCGAAGGGCAGCGTCGTCAATGCCGAGTTCCCCGCGCCCGTCGTCTACGCCAATCACGAGATGTCGCACCGGGTAGCCGATATGGTGATGGGAGCGCTGGTCAAATTTTGGCCGAAGCAGGTGATGGCTTGCAGCCAGGGCACGTCCGCGATCATGACGTTCGGCGGCATCGATCCGCGCAGCGGGCGGCGCTATGTTTCCTACGAGACCATCAAGGGCGGGTTCGGCGCCCGTCCGAACAAGGACGGCATCAACACGATCGCCAGCGGCATCTCCAATACGATGAACACGCCGATCGAGGTGCTGGAAATGGCCTTTCCTTTGCGGGTCGAGCAGTACGCGATCGCTCCCGATTCGGGCGGGGCCGGGCGCCATCGTGGCGGTTGTGGCGCCCGCCGCGTCTGGCGGCTCATCGAGGCTGCCGATGCAACGGGCGCGCTCTGCATGGAGCGCACGTCGTCTCCACCGTTCGGACTAGAGGGCGGCAAGGCCGGCGCGGCCGCCGTGGTGAACCTCAGCACGCCCGATGGCAGAACGAGGACGCTGCCGAGCAAAGGGGCGTTCCATGCGCCCGCCGGCTCGGTCATCGACATGCGCACGCCGGGTTCGGGCGGTTTTGGCCCGCCTGCGGAACGCCAGCGCGCGGCGATCGGCCGTGATCTTTTGGACGGCTACGTCAGCAGCGAGGGTGTGCGGCGCGACTACGGCATCGCCGACCCGGAGGCCTTGCGCGAAGAGGCAAGGCGGCAGGAGGATTGAGGCGCCACCCGGGCTCTTCCCCCGTGCCGGCCGTCGCCGCGTCGCCGCGAGTGATGGACGCTGCGGCGGCGACTTTAGACTTTCGCAGCTTGCGGTCGCGGTACGCGCTCGGAGGCTCAGCCGCGCAGGTGACAGGCGACCCAATGGCCGCTGCGACCCTGCTTGAGCAGGGGCTTTTCCGTGCTGCACAACGGCAACTGCCGGATCGGGCAGCGCGTGTGGAAATGGCAACCGCTCGGCGGTCGGATCGGGTTTGGCACGTCGCCGGCAAGCGTGATGCGGTTGCGCTTTAGCGTTGGGTCGGGGATCGGGACCGCCGATAGCAAAGCCTCCGTGTAGGGGTGCAAGGGCTCGTTGTAGAGGTCGCGCGCGGGCGCGATCTCTACCACCCGACCGAGATACATCACCGCCACGCGTGTGCTGATGTGCTCCACCACCGACAGGTCGTGCGCGATGAACAAGTAGGTGAGGCTGAACTTTTCTTGCAGGTCCTCCAGCAGATTGATGACCTGGGCCTGGATCGAGACGTCGAGTGCCGACACCGGCTCGTCGCAGACGATCAGCTTCGGTTCGACGGCGAGCGCGCGGGCAATGCCGATGCGCTGGCGCTGACCGCCGGAGAATTCGTGCGGGTAGCGCCGCATGTGATCAGGCTGCAAGCCTACGGTTTCCAGGAGCTCGACGATGCGGTCGCGATAGGCCTCTCTCGATTTGGCAAGCTTATG
>DASTMQ010000566.1:0-5841 GCA_035714005.1 Hyphomicrobiaceae bacterium | reverse complement strand
AGACCGCCGTCGACGTCCAACCTTTGTCCGCAGACACCTTCGTCAGCGCCGCTGTCAGCGTCGTCTTGCCATGGTCAACGTGGCCGATCGTGCCGACGTTGCAATGCGGTTTCGTCCGGTCGAATTTCGCCTTGGCCATTTACGTTCCTTGTCCTGGCAGCTCAGGTGTCGCGTTTGGGCTCGCAAAGTCTCGTCGAGATTGCTGGAGCGGGTGAGGAGAATCGAACTCCCGTCATCAGCTTGGAAGGCTGTTGCTCTACCATTGAGCTACACCCGCATGTCGGAGAGCACAGTTCAGAGGCCAATGACTGGGCACGCTTTGCCAACTTCCCGACACTCATTTCTGACGATGTTTTGCAATCCCTTGTTGGTGGAGGGGGTTGGATTCGAACCAACGTAGGCGTAGCCAACGGATTTACAGTCCGTCCCCTTTAGCCACTCGGGCACCCCTCCGAAGACGCATGGCAAGAACCCAAACGAAAGCGCCCCGCCGTCGCCGGCAGGGGCAATGTAGTTGTGTTATGGGGATTGCATTGTCGCCTGTCAACCCCTAACCCGTGCCGCATGAACCACAGGCAGCGCCATAGGAACAGCACAGGTCAAGCTGCCGAGCGGGGTGACTGCCTCCTCATCTTTGGCATCCACGCCGTTGAGGCGGCGCTCGCCAATCCCAAGCGGATCATTCGTAAGGTTGTCCTCAGCGGCAACGCCGAGCGCCGGCTTCAGAGCAGCCTCGCCGCCCGCCAGATCGTTCATGAACGCGTCTTGCCAAAGGATCTCGATCGCCGTTTGGGGCACGATACCGTGCACCAGGGCGCCTTGATTGAAGCGGAACCCTTGCCGGAGCCAACCTTGGCTGGCCTGGCCGAGCAAATGGCGGACCGCCCCCTCTTGGTTCTGGATCAGGTCACCGACCCACACAATGTGGGTGCCATCTTGCGCTCGGCGGCCGTATTCGGGGCCGCCGGGCTTATCATGACCCGGCGGCACAGTCCCCCGCTCGACGGCGCCCTCGCCAAGGCGGCATCGGGCGCGCTTGAACACGTGCCGGTCGCGCTGGTGCAAAACCTGGCCCGGGCCTTGGGCGATCTGAAGCAGTTGGGGGTGATGCTGATCGGTCTCGACGGGACGGCGAGTGAGCACCTCGACCACGCCCCGCGGACGGACCGGGTCGCCCTCATCCTCGGTGCGGAGGGCAGAGGCCTGCGTGAGCTTACGCGCACCAGCTGCGATCGCCTTTACCGCATTGCGACCGAGGGGCCGCTCAACAGCCTCAACGTTTCCAACGCCGCGGCGGTCGCCCTCTTTTGGACGGCCTTGCAGCGCCGCGGTGCGGCGGCGCATCACAAAGCACATGGCGCCACGCGGTGCGAGGCGCCATGACAACAAGGCCGGGAAAAGTCGACCGGCTCAATCGCAGATGGTGGGACGCCAGCAGCGATAGTCGCCGCCGCGGCAGATGTATTCGCCAAAACGGTTATACCAACAGCTGCGCCCGACATAGTCGCATTGGCGCGGTCCGCGATAGCAGCCCGGGCCGACGGCATAGTAGCGCGGTCCGGCGTAAGCCCCGGCAATGCCGAGCCCTAAGACCGTACCCACGGCCACGCCGGCGGCAACGGCACCGCCGCGACCGGCGGCGGCGGGATCGCTAAAGCTAGCCGCCCCGATCCCTAACACGAGCGCGGCGACGGCCGCTAAATGTCCAATCTTCTTCAGCATGATGGAAGTCTCCTGTTCCTCGCGGCCGCTGCGGCGCGGCCCCCCGACGACGCATTCTGTGAACTTGAGCAAGCTCCAGAGCATATGAATATGGCGTGAACACGGATCGAGCCCGGCTCGTGTCCCGCTTTCACGGACTGGGTAGGATGTTTCCGTCGCCGCAATCGGCCTCTTTCTGGGGCAAGCACGCACAATGCGAATCAAATCGCCGATTGCTTAAGAAGGTCTTAAAAGTGCGTGGAAGGTGCAAGCCTCAGGGTCGCCAGGCCGCAACGAAGCGTCGTCTCAATGGCAGCGCGGCCGACCACAGGCCCACCAATCATGGCCCCAGGCCGGCACGTACTGATAGCGCGGACCATAGTAGACATAACGGTAGCGATAGCGCATTGCCGCACGCGGCACCCAGTATCCTGAGTCATAGTTGGGATAATAGCCGCGCTGAGTGTAATACCAGGAGCGAGGGTCGTAGCGGTAGATGCGTGGCTGGCCCCGCACCCGCGGCTCCGGCGAATAAATGCCAAAACCCTCGGGATTGCGGCCATCGGCCGAGAGCGGCGTCGGCTGCGCGGTAAGCAGCAAGGCGCCTGCCCCAAGACTCAAGAGGATGGTGACGCGCATGGTCGCTCTCCTGCCGCCCGACGAAGCCCATAAGGTAGCGATTCGTTCTACAAGAAATCGCTAAAGCTGACGAGATGGCGGGCTCGCGCCGCACGCCCCTTGTGGCCGGCGGGCACCGGCATCTCGTTCGACCGCTGGGGCCCGCCGCCGGCGGCTAAGGGGCAGCCGCCCCGCCTTAGGCAGGGCGGGAGCCTGAAGGTGGCTCTGTCGCCCGGGGTGGCCTGTGCGCTAAGCTCAATGGACCCACATCGATTGCAAGGGACCGCCAAATGCCGACTGTAGGAGCCGACCGCCTGACAAAAATTGGCGCTGCGCTACTGCGTGCCGCCGGCGCATCGCAGGAGGAGGCGGACGCGGTGGCGGTCGGATGTGTCAACGCCAATCTAGCCGGCCACGACTCGCACGGCATTATCGCCGTTCCGACCTATATCGACCGCATCAAGGCAGGCCACATCGTTCCGGGCGCACCCTTCAAGATTGTGCAGGAGTCGCCGGCGACGACGGTCATCGATGGCCATTGGGGGTTCGGCTTCCACGTTAATGCAAAAGCGATGCAGTTGACGATCGACAAGGCCAAAAAGACGAACGTTGCGGCCTGCACGGTGTTTCGCCAGAGTCACGTTGGCCGGCTGGCCGCCTATCCCTTGATGGCGATCCGGGAGGGCATGATCGGGCTTGCCACGGCGGATTCGGGCCGCTCTGCCAAGGTCGTTGCCCCCTTCGGCGGACGCGAGGCGCGTTTGGGCACCAATCCCATTTCCATCGCGGTTCCCTCCGACCTGGAGGCGCCGTTCTATCTCGATATGGCGACATCGGCCGTGGCCGCCGGCAAGGTGGCGCTCGCGGCGGCCCGCGGCGAACAAATCCCAACCGGGTGGGTGGTCGATGGCGATGGCCGGCAGACCACCGATCCGACGCGTCTGCGCAAGGGTGGTGCCCTGCTCCCCCTCGGCGGCACCGAGGGCTACAAGGGCAGTGGCCTGGCTGCCATGGTTGAGATCCTGTGCGGGCTCCTGACCGGCCTCGGCTTTGGCGTTGAGCCGAGCGGGCGGCATAACGACGGCTGCTTCATGGCTGTCTTCAAGGTCGAGGCGTTCCGACCGCTCGCAGAGTTCAAACGCGAGGTCGCGGAGTTTGCCCGCTATCTTGGCGCGACGCCACCCTCCGAGGGCAGCGCGGGCGTCTACTACCCTGGTGAGATAGAACATCGCAACGAGCAGGCGCGACGCAAGTCAGGGATCGACGTGGAAGACGCGACCTGGGAGAAATTGCGCGCGCTCGCCACGCAATACGGCCTGGCTGCCGACCTCGACCTCACATAGGCTGAACATTTCGCCCGGACACGCCGGACGACGGCGTGCGGTATCTCCGCGCGACGACGCCGATGATGGAGAAAGAACATGACGCGGCAGATGGTGATGGTGGGCTTCCTGCAGGCGCAAAACTGCACGAATTTGCCCAGTTCCTGGCGCCATCCAGATTCGCGCGATGACTCAATGTCGGCCGACTATTATCAGGAGATCGCGCGCGTTCTCGAGGCCGGCAAGTTCCACATGGCGTTTTTCGACGATCGCCTGGCCATGCCCGACCGCTACGGCAACGACCATGCGCACACGGTCGAGTACGGCATCCGCTGCGTGAAAATGGATCCCGTGATCGTCTTGACCACCATGGGCATGGTCACCCAGAAACTGGGCCTTGCTTCCACTTGCTCGACCACCTACTTCGAGCCCTTCGACGTCGCGCGCCGTTTCGCCACGCTCGATCTGATGAGCAACGGTCGCGCGGCTTGGAATGTGGTGACTTCGGTCAACGACGGCGAAGCGCTGAACATGGGTGCCGACCAGCACCTCGAACACGATCTGCGCTACGACCGTGCCGATGAATTCATGGCGGTGGTACTAGGCCATTGGGACAGTTGGGACGACGGCGCCATCGTCATCGACAAGAAGACCGGCCGCTACGCCGATCCCAGCAAGGTGAAGCGGCTCGATCACCATGGAAGCTATTTCAAGTCGCGCGGACCGTTCACGGTGCCACGCTCACCGCAAGGTCATCCCGTCATTATCCAAGCTGGCGCCAGTGGCCGCGGGCAACGCTTCGCGGCACGCTGGGGCGAAATTGTCTTTACCGCCGCGCGTACGCCCGGCCTTGCGCATGAAGGCTACAAGGCGGTCAAGGACGAGGCCGCACGCCTCGGCCGCGACCCAGACCAGATCTTCTTGTGCAACATCCTGATGCCGGTGACCGGCGCGAGCAAGGCGGAAGCCGAGGACAAGATGGCGCTCATCTCAAAGCTGCCGCTCGAGATTGATCAGCTCTCGCTGCTGGCAGAGGCGCTGAATTTTGACTTCGCCTCCAAGGGCATCGACGAGCCCTTCACCACCGAAGAGCTGCAGGGCATGCAGGGCATGCTCGGCATCCGTGACAGCGTGATCCGAAAGAGCGGCAAGGCCAATCCGACCGCGCGTGACTTCATCCAGATCAGTGGCCGTGGTCACACCGAGAGCGCGGTGGTCGGCGGACCCAAGGAGATCGCCGACAACATGGAGGAGATGTTTTCGACCGGGGGCTGCGACGGCTTTGTGGTTGCGGCAACGCACGTGCCCGGCGCTTATGCCGACTTTGTGCGCCATGTGGTGCCTGAGCTGCAGCGGCGGGGTCTTTATCACAGGGACTACGTCGGCCACACCCTGCGCGAAAACCTCGGCTTGCCCCACCCCGCGGTGGGGGCTTGGCAGCTGCCTCGGGGAAAGGCGGCCGGCTAAACCCGCCCGAAACGATACCCCAGTGGGCTTTCTCGATCCGCGGCGCCACCCGCCCATTCCCTGCCCGGTCAACATTAAGCCAGCGAGACCCTTCACAGGCGAGCCAAACCTGCTATAAGGCGCCCCGTGTCTATCCTGGTAGGCCGCATCACCCGACGCATTGTCCGTTAGGCAGGACCTTGGCTGGTCCGTTTGCCTCTTTGGTGTCGGTCTACTGGGAGCAAGGTGACGCGGGGTGGAGCAGCCCGGTAGCTCGTCAGGCTCATAACCTGAAGGTCATAGGTTCAAATCCTATCCCCGCAACCACCTTTCTCCAGTAAAATCAAAGGCTTGGTAGCGCCTACCACACTAGCGATCTCCAAAGTTCCTCGCACGAAATCTTAGCCTGTAGCTCACGCACCTGCGGGAATTGAAGAGGCGTGGCACGTCACGAAAGCCGTGGTCGCCTGGTCCAGCCGGCGACACACATAGATCTGCAAGGGCTATTGGCATTTGCAAGCGCCCGTTGGGCACCGACATCTACGCGCTCACAAAGAACTGCCGGACCACCGTCGAGTTATCCACGCGTTCGCTGCCGGCCCCGTCAAGGACCTGCGGGATGCGCCCACGATCAAGGTGTTGAAGCCGGGAGGTCGCGCGTTCGTGTTTCCCATAGTTCCGATTGCTCGGCGGCATCCAGCGGCAGATTTTGCCGACCGAGCGACGCTGCAATGATCCTGCCTCGTGCAGGATT